>NZ_JAYGGZ010000012.1:81757-130395 GCF_034931465.1 Anabaena sp. UHCC 0399
TTAACCAATGTAAATGAGTGAGGAGTAATCATTAACTCCTCACTCAATTTAGCTACCTAGAAAACTAAGCTCCAACTGCTTCTTTCGCGGCATATAGTACCTCAGCCGAGATATCTTTAATACCGCGATCGCGAGCAAATTTTTCGGTATTTCGCTTCACTTTACCGCGCACAAAACCAGGGATTTTGTTCAATTCAGCTGAACCATCTTTTGTCCAATTGAGGTCAGATCCAGCCGAAATTCCTTTGGTAATTACTTCTTTGGTATCATGTCCGCCGAAGATTTCTAATAGATGATCTTCCATTCCTAAAGTGAAGGAATTGTAGATTAAATCTGTAATTTGATTCGTACCTTCGTAACCCAAGAATGGTTTGTAACCAATGGGGAAGTTTTGGACATGAATGGGTGCAGCAATCACACCGCAAGGAATATCCAAACGCTTACCCACGTGGCGTTCCATTTGTGTACCGAAAATGGCGGAGGGTTCAGCGCGAGCGATCGCATCCCCAATTTCGCCATGATCTTCCGTAATCAGCACTTCGTCGCAATATTCGCTTACCTGTTCGCGAAACCAATCAGCATCATACTTACAGTATGTTCCCGCCAAAACTACACGAATCCCCATTTCCCGTGACAAAATCTTGGTCAGAGCGGCGGCATGGGTGTTGTCACCAAAGACCACGGCTTTTTTACCAGTCAAGTTTTGACAGTCGATGGAACGGGAGAACCAAGCAGCTTGCGAGACATACAGGGTTTGCTCGTTGATGTACTCTTCGTAGTCAACGTTTGCACCTTGCTCGTTAACTATCTGCTGAATTTTACGGATACATCTAGCAGTTTCTACAACACCCATTGGCGCGATATCTACGTAGGGTGTACCGAATTCTGCTTGTAGGTAATTAGCAGTCATTGGCCCTAATTCCCGGTAAGGGATGAGGTTAAACCAAGCTCTAGGTAAGTTCTTCAATTCATGGACTGATGCACTTTCAGGAAGGATGGCGTTTACCTCAATTCCCAAATCAGCCATCAGCCTTTTGAGTTCGGTGCAGTCGTGGTTATTATGGAAACCAAGGGTAGAAATTCCAATGATGTTAACGGAGGGCTTTTCTGTCTTAGCCGTTGGTAGTTCTCCTTTTTTGCGGGCTTTCTCAATGTAGAACTGCACAATTTGGTGCAGAGTGCGATCGGCTGCTTGTAGTTCGTTGAAACGGTAGTGATTTACATCCGCCAGCATCACATCCCCTTTGGCTTCTATCTGCGCCCGTTCGACAAAGTTTCCTAGGTCTTCTTGCAGAATACTAGAGGTGCAGGTGGGAGTTAAGACAATTAAATCTGGACGTTCTTCTGTGTCTTTACGGGTAATATTATCTACCACCTTTTCTTGAGAACCACGCGCCAACACGTTGCGGTCAACTACACTGGTTGTCACTGGGGTAAAGTCTCTTTCCCGCGATAGCATGGAGCGCATGACGTTAAAGTAGTCATCACCCAGAGGTGCGTGCATGATGGCGTGGACATTTTTAAATGAAGTGGCGACTCGCAGAGTGCCGATGTGGGCTGGGCCAGCATACATCCAGTAAGCTAATTTCATTAATATGTTCTCCCTCGTAAACTTAAATAAATCGGAACGGGACTATAAGTGCTTGATGAGTAAATTGATGCTGATTGATTGTCCCAAAACTGGAAGCATTGATGAAGTGGGGTGTTTGGGGGTTTTTCTGGTGTGGCGATCGCTCAAAACTACTTCCTGATTATGATTCAGGTTGTGCTGGAAACAACTTCAGGCTTTTTAAATTACATGAATCTTAAAGTTCGGCAAGTTTTGTTATCAATTGGGATGGATAGGTATTAATTACTTTTTTTGAACGCAAAGAGGCGCGGAGGGACACGGAGGTTTTAATTGGAGAGATTTATTGAGCTTTTTTTAATTTACTTTGGGGCTTTGATTTCGGTGAATAATTGTATGGCTTGATAAAACTGCCGACTTCAGCCGACTGACAAACGTTGGTGCGATCGCTTAGGCTATTGGGCATAGAGTTAGAAATTAAAGTATAAAAATTATGCTTAACACTCTCAGCCCACTGACAGCAGACTTGGCAGGTCAAAGCTACACCAGTCCTGATTACTGGCAAACACAGCGTCGTATTAATTCCCTAATAGATAACTATCTTGCAGTTGAACAACTACACGACCGCCTGCAAGATTTACCGATACAATTTGCCAATCCCCAACCGCGTCCCTGGAAACCCATTGATTGGCAAACCATCAACCGTGATCAAATTATTGGTATAGAGCCAGAGGTATTTATATCCATCTTGATAGGTGCAATGGATACAGAAGCCCCCATTCGCGGCTACACCCAAACCAGCCGACAGTATTTAGAAAAATTGCATCCCCAAATGGCGCGGTTTGTCGGTGGAACAGTCCGTGAAGATGGCGAACTCCAAGAACTAGGCTTGTGGGAAAAAGAAGAACGTCAACACACACCTGCATTAATCAAAGTTTACACCCAACTAACAGGCGAAAAAATCATCCCCAAACACCGCACAGTTAGAGGCTACCTCCCTACAGATAACCATCAAGAAGACTTATATCGCCACGGTTTACACCGAGTAGCTACAGAATACGGTGCAACCTGCCTTTACCTATGGCTGATGGCGCACACAACCGGCGCACTCCAAGACGTTCTAGAAGAACTCACAAAAGACGAAATCAACCACATGGCAAAATTCTGGGGTTTTGGAGTCTGGGCGTACCCCGACAACGGACTAATCCGCATCACCAACACCCTCATCAAAACCCGCTCCCAAACCTGTCAACGTAACAACCTCATGCGAACCCTCCGCCGCATGATGAATACACTCAACTGGAACGCCTGGACTCTCACCAACAAAACCACTCTCCTCCTCACCTTTAGCTACACCATGCACCGCCTCTGGAAATGGAACAACACCCTCACCCCACAATATTTAAATAACTTACTAGGAAGCAAATAACCCTTTCGCGCTCTTCTTTGCGCTGTTCTGCCTTGCAGTATGCGCGAACCTCTCATACACTCATTCACCAAGCCCAAAACCCATGACTCCCTTACCCCCAGACTTAGACACCCAAAAAATCCCCCAACACATAGCCATTATCATGGATGTTGACACTCCCCCGTTTATAAAACGGGAGATTCTTGGGTCAAAAGGGAGCTATTGCTTAACCCCTCGCCAAGCATCTTGACCGTATCCTACGGCTGCAAGTCCACGCTGCATCACCACCATAGCAGCAGCAACGTCTCTATCTGTCTGAAATCCGCATTCACTGCAATAATGCACCCGCTCAGATAGCTCTTTCTTTCCTGTGTGGTGATTGCAGTTGGGACAGATTTGACTAGTCCCATCAGGGTTAACTTTGGCGAAGTACACCCGTGCTTCCAACACAGCCATTCTAAGATTGAGAGAAACTCACCAAAGCCTGCATCTAGGGTGTGTTTTGAAAACATACCTTTAGCCCATGCTTTAAAGTTCAAATCTTCGGCAAATATCATAGAGATGTATTTCACCGATATTCTTTGGCCTGATTTTGATAGAGAAGCATTTCATCAAGCCTTATTGAACTATCAAAAACGCGATCGCCGTTTCGGTCAAGTTAAAGCTTTAATCTCAGCCTAATACCAATTCGTAATTCGTGAGATATAAATACTTGGTATAAGACTGTGGTGCTAGACTTTAAATCAGAGTCAGGAGCAAGCCCAATGTTTCAAGCTTTACCAAAAACCCTAACTTTTGCAGAATTCCTGAATTGGAAGCCAGACGGCGGATGTTATGAACTACATGATGGGATGATTGTTGAAATGCAGCCAGTAGGAGATCATGAAGAGATTAATGGTTTTTTAGCTGGTGAAGTAACTTTCGAGTTTAAACGATTAAAACTGCCTTACATCATACCCAAACAAGCACTCGTCAAAATTCCTGATAAAGAGTCTGGTTATTCACCTGATGTAATAGTGATTAATCAAAAGCATCTTTCATTAGAACCGATGTGGAAAAAGTCTTCAACAGTGACTCAAGCTGCATCTGTTATTTTAGTTATTGAAGTTGTCAGTAGCAACTGGAAAGATGATTATGCACACAAGTTGGTTGACTATGAAACTTTTGGTGTTCCTGAATATTGGGTTGTTGACTATTTAGCTTTGGGTGGTAGACGGTACATAGGTAATCCCAAACAACCGACTATTTCTATTTATTATTTACTAGAGGATGAGTATCAAGTTAACCAATTTCGAGGCAGCGATCGCATTGTATCACCGACATTTCCAGCATTGAATTTGACTGCTGAACAGATTTTTCAAGCTGGGCGATCGTTAATTGAGTGAAATCCAAGCATACCAATAATTTTCGATATTATGTTAAATTTTGATGTTGGGTTTCCTTACGTCAAACGCCACTCGCCCCAAGCCGGGAGACCCGTCCAAGGCGGTGGCTTCCCAACTTACGCTTCTACTCAGGTAAATTAATCGCCGGATTGCGGCTAAAAAATCCTCTAGGAGATAGCTTAAACCCTAGTTTGTGAAGAGGCATTACAGGCCAATCTTCTGGTTTAGGTACATGAGTAATACCCATTGTGTACCACAACACAACATCTTCACCAGTCAAAGATTCATTGTCAGCAATATATTTTGGTAAACCTTCACCCGGTGCAGCTTGATTGGGATAATCACCGCCGGCATATAATTCATTAGGCTGATATTTTGTTACCCAAAAATGATGGCTAGCGAACTCAGCTTTTTGACGAATTTTTGCCCCTTCCACGGGAAATAATATAGTATTACTTCCTGGCATTAGCATATATGCAGGTGGCGCACCCAAAGTATTCTTTTTCTCTGCACTCGCAATCATCCATTCCCGACTGTGTTTGATATCTGCATCACGCACAGCCGCTTTTTCTGTTGTTAATGGGGTATCTTCTACAACAATGGCATTTCCTAAAGGGTTATTCTTACCTATTGGTAAACTGTTGACGTTCATTTCCATCACAGAATTAGCTTGTCCATCAACATCCATATCTAGGCGGTAGTTGAAAAAGTGCTGGTGATTTACCCCAAAGGTATTTTTTGCCAACATCCGGCCATAGGAATTCTTAAACGTCTCTTGTTCAGCAGCCGTTCCCTGTGCCAAAACAATCCCTGATAAATCGTTTTCTACTTCTATAGTTCCGTCTTGGTGAAAAATCCAGTTGATGTTGTAATCATAGTTGTCAATTGCCGCCGTCATGCTCATGACTAATTCGCGATCGCGGCGCACATCATTACGCTGGGTACTATACTCGTAGTGTTTCCAAAGTATACCGCGATCGCGCTCGTAAATACCTGCGACTCCCGGCATGGTGTAAGGTTCGCCCTCTTCATTGGCAAACACCGCATCAAGTAAAATCCCATTCTCTGGGACTTCCTTCCCTAATTCCATTGTATTGGCGAGTAACCCTAAATTATATTCCCCCACATCAAAAGCATTTCTAAATGACCAAGTAGGGTTAGGATCGCCATAGGGTACGACCATCTCCGATAAACTGGCGCGGTATAATATGGGACGCTCATTTTCACCGTCGTTATAGCTGACTTGATACAGCACCAATCCACTGCGGGGGTGCATCATGTAGCGAAACTTCCAACCTTGCCAAGTAATTTCATTCCCCTTGATTTGGAAAGTTGTGCCATTAGGTTGGAGAATTTTTAACAGTTTTGGCGGTGAAAGTAGTTTAACCAAAGACTGTAAATCATAGTTCCAATTAGTTTTAGATATGGGAACTATGGCGTTATCTGTAAAATAGGTGACTGTGTTTGTGTTTAAATTGACCGTGGCTAGTACCCCTTCAATGGGACTGCCGTAATAATTCCAGCCGGGTTTGTAATAAAATAGAGTCCGACACAGACGGCTACCTGTTGCGGTTTCTTCTGGGCTTAAAATTCCCGCAGCCCAGCAGCTAATTTGCACTTTGTCAAAATCTTTAATTCCCCGCTTTTGCATAGCTTTCTGCCATCGGGGGTCAGATTTGACTACCTGCCGAGCAATTTCGTATTCTGATGCTATGATAGCAGGCTGCACATTGGGTATTTTTTGCCAAGATACAATTTTTTGAGTCTTGAGATCAACAATACCCTCATAGGTTTTATTTTGCTTTCGCTCATAGACTACCAAAAAAGCTTGGCGTGGAAATATTTGTCCTGGTGTAAATTTCAGAACTTCGGTTTTATCTGGTTCAGCTAAGGTAATCAGTGGAAAAGCAGCCATATCAGTCAAAGGCTTTTCTTTTCTAATTACTGCTACAGCTGTTTTAATTTCTGCTGCTGTTAACGCTGTCAGAGGATGGGTAATATTTGGCTGTTGAGCTGCAACTATCCCCATTAATTTTAGTGAGAGAGCAAAGCAAAGAATAATGGTAGTAAGTAAACCAAAAAATAATCTGAGCCGCTTAATCATGCTTGAGTATTGAGAAACAACTGGATTGTTATTTATTTCCAGAAATCAGATAAAAAACAGAATTAAACGTAAATTATACTGTTTATATACCAAAGAAACTGGTAAGTATACTCTTCACCTTGTGGCAGCATATGGTAAAAATGCTCTCAAAAATCCAGAAGTAAGAAAATTTAGCCCTTGATTTCTGACTAAGAGTTGCCACAACTTAATGAGATCAATAGTTTTGAGAGCCAATGAGGAGTATCTCTATTGCACCGTCGCGGCTATTGCTTTCGCTCATCGGCGGCTCTCAACCCCTGCTCAAATTCGTCAATAGCTTGAATTGAATCCGAGATTGTCAGACATTGCTCTAGCAAAGAAATGTCTAATTCTGGCAGTATCTCACTTTTAGGGATTGCTTCATACCCATAAGTATCAGGGTAAACAGTAGCAAGCTCAGTCTGGGAATTGTCCCGTAAATGGTATAACTTAAAATGGTTGCTCTCCCAAAACCAGACTTCTGCAACTCCTAATCTGCGGTAGATTTCCAGTTTGCTTACACTACCACTTGTCAAAACTACTTCTATAGCTAAATCTGGTACTTTTTTCTCTTCACCTATGCAGTAACACTCGTCTGGTTCTGCACCAGCTTTTTTTGCTTTGTTTTTAAAAGTAGAACTTCCCATAGGTACAAACCGAATGCGCTTGCTGTAGAAAAAACGCTCTAACAGCATCCCTAAATTCGTTTTGATTTTTTCATGTCTGATTGATGGCGACACGATCTCTAAGATTCCATCTAAATAATTAACACGGTAATGAGAGTTGTTTTCTAGTTTCGTCAGTAGCGATTCATAGCTTTCCCAACTCACACCACTACTGATAAACTTTTCTTCTCTTTCGTTACCATGACCCAATTCTGGCTCATCAATTAGTTCTTTAAGGCTGCTGACCATTGTCATCTTTCCTGTTCATTTTTGAGATAAAGGTGAGTTCTGCATTTATTTCATGCTGATTTCTCCATAACATCTGTTTAGATATTATCGCGAAATAAAGCGATCGCCCTAACTTCGACCGAGCAAGGAAGTTAAGCTACATTGGCGGCTTAAAGCCTTAACAGAGATTACTTTTAGAAATTCATTAAATTTTTTTCTTACCCATTTTTTACTGGATCTTAATTAAGAGCGATCGCCTTTACCAAATCAAAAGCGATCGCTCTTCTGGAACAAATCTAGGTTATTGTAACTGTTGAAGTATTAGTTTCTACTGATTACGCAGCTACCAAACGACGCAAAGATTCAGCACGACGTTTAGCTGTAGCATTGTTAGGTGCAAATTTGAGTGCTTCTTCGTACATTTGTAACGCCTGAGCATTCAACTTTTTGCGCTCGTAAGCATGACCCAGATTATTTAGTGCTACCACATAATCGGGTTGAAGTTTCAGGGCTTCTTTGTATTGACGAATTGCTAAGTCATATTGCTCTTGGACAAAATAAGCGTAACCTAGACCATTGTAGATAGGAGATGTATTTTCTTCACCCTCTTCTTCCGCAGCTTTGAGTGCTTTTTGAAACAATGGTATAGCCTGGGTAAACACTTTTTTCTCAGAATAAATACAGGCGAGTTCGTAGTATTCTTGAGCCGTACCCTTGTCTTTACTCAATTTATTTCGCAATCGAGATAAAGAACTTTCACGCTTACGCGTTTTGAACAACTGGCGGAGAACACTCACAACTGCAAATGCCAGTAAACCCACCAAAACAGAGAGATAAACGACCGCTAGATTGCTATCCATTGGCTTCAAATTAAAATATTAAAGTTGCTTCTTTATCTATTATCGGTCTTTCTGGGGCATGAGAAGGGATCAGGTGACAGGTGAGCCACGCGGTCTTGGGGGTTTCCCCCATGAGCGACTGGCGAACCCGAAGGGTGACAGGTGACAAGGAAGCTATTGACTATTGAATAATCCCCAATATTTGATGCGTTCTTTCAGCCAACCGTTGGCGATGTAACTAGCGATCGCTTCATTGACTTCTCTTCTAAATTCATCGTACTGCAATCCTTTGGGCATGACTACAGATAAGGGTGCGGTTGATAATTTTGTTGGTAATATGCGATATTTGGGGTTTTGTTGCACCCAACCACTCAAAACGCTAGAATCGGCAGCAAAGGCTATGACAGTATTATTTTCTATTTGTTTTTGCGCTTCTTTGTAGGAATTAACCCCAACTAAATCGGCATCAGGGATGTAGTAACGGACTTCGGCGATGGCGCTGGAGTGATTTAAAACGGCGATTTTTTGTTTTTTCAAATCTCTCAATTGCTGTATTGATGCGTCTTTGGTAACTAAGACAGTACCATCATAGTAGTAAGGAACACTAAAGCTTACCAAACGTGAGCGTGATTCTGTAGCTGTGACTCTAGCGATCGCCATATCTACTTTATGATCGAAGACTGCCGATAAGCGATCGCGGTTCATTACGGGTTTTAATTTCACAGCATCGGCTTTACCCAACAAATCAGCCGCTAAACGCTGCGCTAAGTCAATTTCTAAGCCTTGTAACTTCCCATTCCCATCTTTAAATCCCAAGGGTGGTAAGTTATCTTTAACGGCAACCGTTATGTAACCTCGCCGTTGGATTTCTGGCATTGGGGCGGCAGATGCAGCCAATCCTGACCCAAAAAATACGCAAAAAATGCAAATAATAGTCGCGGATAATACCAGATGTAACCGACTAATTATTTGCCATCTGTTACATCCGTTATTCATCCGTTTTCACCTTTAACCTTGAACTTGACTAGCTATTTCAATAACTTTACCGAAGCTAGCGGGATCGAGAACTGCCAATTGTGCCAACATTTTCCGGTTAAGTTGGATGTTAGCTTTTTTGAGGTTGCCGATCAAGCGACTGTAGCTTAAGCCATGTTGTCTAGAAGCAGCGTTAATCCGGGTAATCCACAGACTACGGAAATCGCGCTTTTTCTTTTTGCGATCGCGGTATGCACTCCGTAGTGCTTTCATTACCTGTTGGTTAGCGGTTCTAAACAGAGTTGAGTGAGAACCACGAAAACCTTTAGCTAGTTTGAGGATTTTATTGCGGCGTTTACGAGCAACGTTACCGCGCTTTACACGAGTCATATTTTATTCCTAAAGAATCTCACAAATTTACAAATAAGGCAGCATCAAGCGCACGTTTTCTTCGTCGCGTTCGTTCACAACGGCCATTTTGGAATATTGACGCTTTTTGTTGGTTGTCTTGTGTTCCAAAAGGTGGTTTTTAAAAGCTTTGCGGCGCACAATCTTACCGCTACCAGTGGCACGGAATCGTTTCGCAGCTGCTTTGCGTGTTTTAAGTTTTGGCATGGCTTGGCTTTAATTCGACACAATCCCTCATTATATACTAATGAAACCAAATTTAAAGCCCCAATAACACCTTACAACCCACAGCTACAAGCAATGGGGTCAATTTCCAGACCCGGCAATGATTATTTTTGACGATCACTAAGGATGCTAGGAACGGGACAGTTCACCCTGCGAGACGAATTTCCTGGTGGCGATCGCACGCAACGCAGGTTTTAGCACTCCCAGCAATGCAGAAGAAAGGGGAAAGACAGAACTTCATTTTTTAGGGACATAAATAGTTTACTTTCGATCTGAATTATGGTTGCTAATTTAGTGTATTGAAGTCCAACAAAATATATTTGAACTTATTTTAGTGACAAAAATAGTTTATTTTCGGCATTTAAAAAAATGTAACTAATAGTTTCATGATTTTACTTTATCTTAAAATTCAAAAAAGTGAAAAGACATATTTATCAATAGTCAATTCACAGTCATTTAATGTATTGTCATCAAAAAAAATGGAAATCAATCATAGAAATTTCAAAAATCAAATCGAAATTAATGATTTGATCGATGGTGCTATCAGTGATGCCCTAGCACGCAGAAGCGAAACCATAAATACAGATGAAAACTTATCAGACTTATCTGATGCAGTTGCGGAGAATGTTACAGGCGGGTTGATTCAACCTATTACGATCGCAGGCTATAAACCTATTGTGATTGCAGGCTACAAACCCATTTGTCCCCCAATCACCATCGGACTGATTGCCATCGATAACTTTAAGTAACCAATCCTCTTTGCCATGCAAGAGATTCCTGCTGCTAAAACTCCACTCTGTCCCAGTGCTAGACCAGAAATAAAAGACAGCGTAGTCTTTGGTTTGATTGGTGGCAAAGTTGCAGAACCCCGTGTAACTTATCTTAAACAGTCACTAGCTGTCACAGATGAATTGTTAGCGAAAGCTAGCCCCGTTACACCGACTGAAATTTTTCGCACCGCCGCCCCTTGTGTGGAAAAAGGTTGTCAGCATTTTGATGGTCAAGATTGCCGTTTAGCAACGCGAGTAGCTGAAAAATTACCTGCTGTAGTAGTAGAACTGCCTCCTTGTTCTATACGCAGAGATTGCCGTTGGTGGCAACAAGAAGGTAAGGCAGCTTGTATGCGTTGTCCACAAGTAATTACAGACAACTACAACCCATCGCAATTAATGCAAGCAGTTGCATCAACTGAAGTAAATACTTAATTCAGGAGCAAATAATGTCTTTTGAAAATGTTAGAGCTTTCTATGAAAGGCTAGCTAGTGATGAAGCCTTTCGCACCCAAATGCAACAAGTAGAAAACAAAGAAGAATGCAGCCAAATAGTCCAAGAAGCTGGTTTTGATTTTACACAAGTAGAGTTTGAAGAATACACCAGTCAATTATTAGAAGCAAACGCTGATGAAGGCGAAATCCGAGATTTAAATGATGAAGAACTAGAAGCTGTATTTGGCGGCGCTTCCTCCTTCATTGATAAAATCGGCGTTCAGCCACTGTATGGTGTGATTCTTTGGCCACCTATTAAATGGCCACCGATTCAACCCCAACCTTTGTATGGAGTTGTAGTTAACGACCAATTCTAGAGAGATTAAAAAAATTACAATTTCGGTTTTTGGGGACGGATAAACACAACCCGTCCCTGTTTCATAAGTTAAATAGGGGTGATAGTTCATGAGCGATCGCAGAATTAGCTATGCTGTTTGGGAAATCACATTAAAATGTAATCTTGCCTGTCAACATTGTGGTTCGCGTGCAGGGCATACCAGAACAAATGAACTTTCTACATCAGAAGCCCTGGATTTAGTCAAACAAATGGCAGATGTGGGCATCACCGAAGTCACCATTATTGGTGGTGAAGCCTTTCTGCGTCCAGATTGGTTGGAAATTGCCCAAGCCATTAATCAAGCTGGAATGCACTGTGGGATGACTACTGGCGGCTATGGCATCACCTTAGATACAGCGCAGAAGATGAAAGACGCTGGAATTAGAGTAGTTTCCGTTTCAGTTGATGGCTTAGAAGCAACTCACGACAGACTCCGAGGAAGACAAGGTTCATGGCAATGGGCATTTAAAACCATGAGTCACCTCAAGCAAGTAGGCATTCCTTTTGGTTGCAATACCCAAATTAATCGCCTCTCTGCACCAGAATTCCCTAGCATCTATGAACATATCCGCGATGCAGGTGTGTTTGCTTGGCAAATCCAGCTAACTGTACCAATGGGAAATGCCGCCGATAATAGCGAAATTCTGCTGCAACCATACGAATTATTAGATGTCTATCCGATGATTGCACGGGTGGCTCAACGAGCAAAACAGGAAGGTGTACAGCTTCAGGCTGGAAACAACATTGGTTATTTCGGCCCCTACGAGCGATTTTTGCGGGGCGGGAGTGCTTGGTCATTTTGGCAAGGATGCAATGCTGGGCTATCTACACTAGGAATTGAAGCGGATGGTGCGATTAAAGGTTGTCCGTCACTACCAACCTCTGCTTACACTGGTGGTAACATCCGCGACTACTCACTAAGAACAATCATCGAAGAAACAGAGGAATTACGGTTTAATTTAGGTGCTGGTACACCCAAAGGGATAGAACATTTGTGGGGTTTTTGCAAAACTTGCGAATTTGCTGAACTCTGTCGGGGTGGTTGCAGTTGGACTGCACACGTCTTTTTCGACAAACGCGGTAATAATCCCTATTGTCATCATCGCGCTTTAACACAAGCTAAACATAATATTCGGGAACGAGTATTTCTCCAGCGTCGCGCCGACGGACAACCCTTTGATAATGGTGAATTTGCTTTGATTGAAGAACCAATTAATGCACCTTGGCCAGAAAACGATCCATTGCACTTTACGGCTGATAAAATTCAATGGTCAGAAAGTTGGCAGGAAGTAGCATCATTAGTAACATTAAGTATTTAGCTAAACCAATTTTTCCCAATCAAAGCATAAATAAGAATGTCTATTAACCCCGATAATTCAACAGCATCAGCACCAGATATTTCTCAAACTCAAGTTGAACCTATCTTGCCTCGTTCAGCTTGGAATAGTCAATTAGCTTATTTAAAAGTTATGTTCAAAGCGAAGAAAGCTTTAGACCGCATAGAACAAGAAACAGGAAATGGAAAAAACATAAAACATATTGCAAGTAACTGAGATACACCCCACTAACTTGCAATATGCTGTAATTATTTTTAGGGTGCGTTATACTTTGGTAACAAACCCTAAGTATTTTTGAAAAATTAAATATTATTCCTGTATTTAGTTGTGTTTATTTACAGTGGGGTGTAAATATCTGTAGAGTTAGGATTCAAATATGGATATCGTAAATCCACATTTAATTTAGCAAATTGTTCGATAATTGTAGAGAGTTTTTCTTCTGGCGATCGCCGATTATTTTGTTGAGCAATTAGCAACCCATTAGCAACAATTTGACAGCGATTTGTCCCAAAGCTTTCTTGTTGTTCAAATTTAGTATCTGGCTCTTCAGCTAAACCAAGACCAGGGGCTAAATATTTGGTAAATAAAGGAATATTTTCCTGAAAATAGGCTTGATTTTCGTTATAAATATTTTGTAGAATTTGATATATATTTAGATAGTCATTCTGTCTAATATACAGTACACCAGCATCATATCTATCATAGCTAGAGTAACTGTAGGGAACTTTAAATGAAAAGTATATTTTTTGTTCATTTAATTGCTGAGTTAAAGCCTGCATCAGAGGAACAGCACCATCTGACGTAATGTTAAAGTAAATTCTGACTATTCTATAATTCTTATCTTCTTCATCTACAGGCACAACACCTGTATTACCTACTGCAATATAAAAGCCTTCTTGTACACAATTTTTAGGCATTTTAACAGCAACAATATCGCCTATAGCTACAGACTTTTCACTAGTTTTTAAATGAATCTCAGGATTAATATGTACAGTTAATTGCCCCCTATTAACTGCTATAGTGCCGTCTTTCTCTTGCTTTTTCACTACCCACTCTGGAGAAAAATAACCTTCACCTTGATTACTGGCGTGTAGTTGTTGAAATAGACTGACATCTATACCAATAAGGTTATCATTGTTCAGCTTTTGATTGTCTACTAATTCTGCTGTATTTGTTTGTAATTCAAGGGATTTAATCAGTGACCCGTTGTAGTAAACACCATATAAAAAGTTTCTGAGATGTTTTGCAATGTGTTTTTGCTGTACTTCCCAAGGTAACTTCTGGAAGCGACTTTTCATATCTATGGAAGTTTCCCAAGGCTGGTAATTTGGATGACGGATACACAACTCACAACCTAACTCTAGGTTAGTAGATATATCCTCAAGTGATGCTTGCAAATATTTGGGAATCTGGGACAAAATCTGGTTTGGATATTGAACAGCCGTCATTTTTATATCTCCAGTAAAACTACTCAACTAACTTTTACGCAGATACTGTGACCCCACCAAGTTCTTTTTCTGTCATCCCAAAGATACTGATTAATGAATCTTGGGGACGACATAATAAACTCTTAGCTACCTGGAGGCAATAAATATCACTATTTATTAATTTTTTATGATGTTCAATTTTTGCTTGAGTTTGGATAATTAATGAAAGACCAATAAACTGAATTAGCTTTTTAAAGAAATCGGGGAAATATTGAGTAATTTCTGGAAAGTATTGCAAGTATTCTCTGACAATTATCACAATAGATGGTCGGACATCTTCTAATTTAATTTCAGCAGAACTAACTGACTCTTCCATTTCTATAGAAGGGTCAATGATCATACTAGAAAGCCATAAAGTGATATAGTTAGTTATAAAACTAGCCAAATCAAACACCGGATCTCCCCAACTACTTCTTTCCCAATCTATGATTTTGGTAGCAGATTGTTTTTGTGCTTCATGAAAGGAAGTGATATTTTCCCAATCTTCATGTACTAGAATATTGGCAATATTCAAGTCGTTATGTACGACAGAACAAGCACGCCAAGAACTAATAGCCTCTAATCTTGCCTGTTCTAAGCTTTCGTAACGCTGGTAAAGACTAATAAATTTAATATAGTCAGGATGCATGATGCTGAGAATTTCTGGTGTAATTCTGCTTTGCAAAAACGTAAAAGCTGCGCCTTGCTTGTGCCAAAAGCTACCTGCTTGCGTAACATAGGTACATGCTGCTTCACAATTGAAAGTAGAACGATGAATTTGAGCAAGTATTGCAGCTACCCAGCCAGGAATTGTTAGGGGAAGAACTTTGCGCGATGGGCTACGCCCCGCCATAGGCGATCGCAAAATCCCGGTATATAGTTCCTGATAATTATCTAAATATTTGTAGATGGCAATAAAATTATCATGGTCATAAACAAGCATTTCTCTAATAAAAACTTGCAAAATATTTAACTGGGGAATATCTCCCATCATGCTTTGAAACTGCCATTCATTAAAAATTTCCTGTGATAATATACCTGAAAGTGTAGGACGTTCCTGCTTGACAATAAATTTACGTCCATCTTGTAAAGTAGCTATAATACTAAAGTTTTTTGTATTTAATTTGCCTACTTCTAAAGCCAATCCTGACAACTCTTGTTGTGCAAAAACACCTGAATTACTGAGATACTCAGTCACATTGTGATGACTTAATAAAAACATCACAGCCCCCAAATTAATTACAATTTATTAGTTAAAATTTTTCAAATTATTGGCAAAATACACTTGATTGGTGATGTTATTTCTATGTCGTTCCTCTGAGATAAAATAATCGGTAAATTAACAAAGAACCAATAGTTAAAATCAAGCCAAACCTTAAGAAAGTAGCAGGAGTACCAGTTGTAGTATTTAAATTGGGAAATGTAATCTCTGCCACAGCAATTATCAATAAAACAGAGGCGAGAATATACTCACCGTATACCAACAGTGCTAAACCCATTAATCCGA
Source organism: Anabaena sp. UHCC 0399 (assembly GCF_034931465.1). Lineage (NCBI taxonomy): Bacteria > Bacillati > Cyanobacteriota > Cyanophyceae > Nostocales > Nostocaceae > Anabaena > Anabaena sp. UHCC 0399. The sequence goes on from NZ_JAYGGZ010000012.1 coordinate 97,492, forward strand.
ATAAATATGGCGTGATATTCATGGATAAACCTCATTAATTGATTTGATAAAAAGGTCAGGGTTTGATATAAACTTACTGACCTTAGATGTTAAATAAACTAGAGACAATTAATTAGTGGCTCAAGTGATATACCAATGCGCCAAAACCTGCACCAGCACCACCGATGACTAAAGTAGTCAAAAGATAAGCTCCCCAGGTAGCAGCAACAGGACTAGCACCACCAATTGCATCACGAAGTTCGTCGTTACCTAGTTCATCTAGGTAGCTTTCATTATCAAATAAAAGGCTGTATTCAGAAGTGAGATCGTTAATAGTAATTGCCATGTCTGTCTCCTTATTTATTGACTTAATGATTGGATATTAGTGCAGTGCGTAGTAGCTAATACCAGCACCAGCAGCAAAGGTGCTGAGAGCAAAACCAGTACCGAAAGTAGTTCCCCAAACGCTAACAGTACCTAGTGCGGTAGCGGTAAATGTAACAACAGGGGTAATACCTCCCACGGCTGCTGTTAAATCACGATCTTCTAAATCGTTGAGGAAACTTTCGGAGTCTACTAATAAATCAGAACCGGCAAATTTCAGTTCATTAATTGCGATTGATGCCATGATGAACTCTCCAAGTTACTATTAATGATTTATTGCAAATGCTAAAAACTTATTTGTTTTTCAGCACAATATATAAATATCAATATATTTCTGGATAGACAACACTTGAAAATCATGTTTTTGGACTTAAAAAATTCATTTACGGTCTAGTGAAAATTTGATTAAATCTAGCTGTAAATTCTAAATTTTCATAGCTATAAACCATGTAAAATATAGGCGATTAAGTTTGTAGTAAGGACTTTAGTCCTGAGTATTATTATTCTGACTCAGCAAGCTACTCAACGCCCCGCTATCGCTAGAAGCACTGAGTCAGTTAAAGGGACATAATAAATTTAGTTTTTTCCCAATCAATGTACCCAATTAAGAAAATTAACTATCTTGCAAGACCACTGTAACTGCAACTGACTCAACTTGTATTTTCAACCAATTAGAAAATAACTCCAATGTAATCATGTTGCGTAACTTATGATCTAATTCTGGGAGAATAATTTTTTCTACTAAAATTAAATGCATGCCTTTAGCAGTAAAAATGGGCTTAAGCAGTTGTGGTGGTTGAGAGGCAAAAATTGCCGCAGAAATTTCTGGTTTTAAATCCTTGCGTCTTAAAGCACCTTGATATCCCCCATGACGGCGTAATTCTTCATCTTGAATATACTTATGAGCGACATCATAAAAACTTGTTTCTCCTTCTTGAATGGCATAAAAAAGCTCAATGGCTAAATCCTCATCATCCAAGACAACTTCGTAGGCGATCGCACTGGTATAATCATTCTGATGCTCGAAAAAATAAGGCTCAACTTTATCTGTAAATAAATGCTCTGCTAACTTTGCTGAGAGTACGGAGAGATAAGCAATTTTTTCAAAATCATCTAGAGAAAGTCCATGTTTCTCTAACCAAGCCCATGTATGAGCAGCACTGTTTAATTTATTAGTTAATCTAATTTTGTCTGCTGTCTGTTGCAACTCCTGTGCATCAACTTCAATACCCAGTATCTGTGCTGTATTTTCTACAATTTTACGGACGGTAATTTCTTCCACTAGACTGGGAACTTTGCAAGATAGTTTAATTTGCTCAATGATATCTTCTTTGTTGATGTTAATCTCTTGTGGAATGCTAATAACTTGTGACATACTTCTTAACCAAAAACTAAACTATTTAAACAAAAAAATTACCCAACTTCTCTGCTACAATTTCATGCCGCCTTGTTGTAATTTCTTAAACGGATCTAGTAGAAAATCTATAATTCGGCGTTGTCTTACCACTACTTCTGCTATTGCTGTATCTCCAGGACGCAGAGGAATACACTGATTCGCTGTAGGCATACAATTTTGATTCAGTGTAATATCTAATTGATATGCAGCTACTTTGCCATTTGCTGTATCTAGTTCAAAAGTGGTAGGAGAAATTTTTAATAACTTGCCTTCTATAACTCCGTAATCTTGAAAAGGATAGGCATCGAATTTGAGTTTTACAGGTAATCCAGTTTTCAAAGAACCGCTCTCAGTAGTTGCCATCTGCGCTCTAATTACTAAAGGCGAATTGATGGGAGAAATTTCTGCTATCATTGCCCCTGGTTGCACTACAGAACCAGCCCGTTGAATTGGTAATTGGAAGACTGTACCATCTACTGGTGCTTTTAATTCTCTTTGCCTTAATTGGAATTTTAATCCATCTATTTGACTTTTATTTTGAGCTATTTCTGCTTTTAGAGCAGTAATTTCTCTATCTAAACCCTTGAGTTGTTCTTCACTTTTGAGAACGGCTAACTTTCCGGAATGATTTAAACTCTGAAAGCTACGTTCTTTCTCTTGAATTCGCAACTGTGACTGTTCAATATTAGCTTTGGCTTGTCGTATAGTCCTTTCATAGCTATTTTGTTGTTCAGCAAGCCTTAATTTTGATTGTTCAATATCTGATTTTGCCTGTTCTAGCAATTTTGTTCTTTCTTTAGCTATATCTTGCTTATCTACAAGGTTGATTTCTGGAACTACTCCTTCTTCCCAAGCTTGCTTGTAACGTTCTACTTCTCTGGTTGCACTATTTACACTAATTTCTACTAAATTCTGAGTGATGCGACTATGTTCAACAGCTTTTCGTGCCTGATCAACCTGTGCGAGTTTTTCTTCTTCTTGAAAATTAAATGAATTGATAATGGTCTTTAAGTTTTGTCTCTCTTGGTCAATTTGCGATTGTTTCTCTAATTCTTGAGCTTGATTCTGCTGACGCTGAATTGTCCAAGCTAAGACTAATTGATTTTTTAATAAATTTAGCTGTGATAGTTGGTTTAATTGTCCTTCTAGCTTAGTTTGTACCTGCTGTAATTCGGTATTAACTAATTCAGATTCTAATAATAGTAAAGTCTGTCCTGCCTTAACTGATTCCCCTTCTTTAACCAAAATTTTTTCCACAGTCCCCGCCACAGCCGCATCTAGTCTGACTGTTTTTCCTTCAGGTTCTAATCTGCCTCTGGCGGTACCGGTTTCATCGACTTGAGAAAACATTGCCCAAGGTAAAATAATAGAAATAAACACTACGAAAAAATACAACAGTCCTCTTGTCCAAGTCTGCGGTAAGCTATCTAGTAATTCTTTAGTGACGTTAGACCAATCATCATTAGATGTTGTAGGTTGTGATGATGTGTTCAATTGCTCATGAAGTTTCTCTTCATGCACTTGAGGGGGAACAAATCCATTTAATGTGTTAGGCATGACTTTGATTAATGTGTGGGATAAAAAGTTAGGATTAAATGCCAGGGTCTAATTGCTGTTGATTAAGATAAAAATAATGACCTCTTTTTCTCATTAACTCTTCGTGCGTTCCCTGTTCAATTAATAGACCTTTATCGAGAACTAAAATCAAATCTGCATTACGGACTGTGGAGAGACGATGAGCAATTACTAAGGTAGTCCGTCCCTTGAGTATTGTGTTGAAATTATGCTGAATAATTCTTTCGGATTCAGCATCTAAATGAGAAGTAGCTTCATCTAAAACTAGGAGTTTGGGATCACCTAATAAAGCCCTAGCGATCGCAAGTCGTTGGCGTTGTCCACCAGATAGCATTCCTCCACCTTCACCAATTTGCGTTTCATAGCCTAGAGGTAGCTTTTTAATAAATTCATCAGCACCGGCTAGTTTAGCGGCGGTAATGACTGATTCTAAAGTCGCACTTGGATCTCCCAGACTAATATTGTCTCTAATTGTGCCACCAAACAGAAATGTATCTTGGTCTACTACTCCTACTTGTTCCCGTAAAGAACGTAAGGAAATGCTAGTGATATCTTGACCATCAATCAAAACTTTGCCATCTGTAGGGGGATACAAGCCTAAAACTAACTTAGAAATTGTCGTTTTACCTGAACCACTACGCCCTACTAAGGCAACCATTTGACCTGGTTTAATTTCAAAACTGAGATTTTCTAAAATATTAATATCACTTTCTGGGTGATAGCGAAATGTGACATATTCAAAGCGAACATGACCCTTGATTTGTGGTAAAGATTGCCGTGATTGATTGTGTAAATCTTCTTCCGGTTCGGTGTCTAATACATCGTTAATCCGTTCTACAGCAATAGTTACTTCTTGAAATTCATTCCATAATACTATTAATCTTTGAAAGGGATTAATAATATTACCGAGGAGCATATTAAACGCTACTAATTGACCAATAGTTAACTCATTGTTAATTACTTGATGTGCGCCAAACCATAGTAAGGCTGTGCTAATTACGGCTTGAATAGCATTGCTGAAAATTTGTAAACGATTGCCGATTACTTGTCCAGAGAAACTGGTTTGGATTTCTTTATTTAATAAATCTTCCCAATGCCAACGTACTGTTTGTTCTACTGCTGTAGATTTAACTGTCCGCACACCAGATAAAACTTCGATGAGGTAACTACTTTCGTTAGCATAGGCATTGAATATTTCCCTGGATATTTTGCGTAAAAATGGTGTAGCAACCAATGCTAAAATAAAGAAAGGTGGCACAATTATTAATACTAATAATGCCATTTTCCAGCTATACCAAAACATCAATCCTACATAGATAAAAACTGTGATTAAATCTAGTAAAATTGATAAGGCTTCACCAGAAAGAAAGCGTTGAATTTTCCGGTTTTCTTGGACACGGGAGATAATATCCCCTACATAACGTGATTCAAAAAAGCTTAAGGGTAGGCGGAGGGTATGGCGAATAAATGCCACTATTAAAGCTGCATCTATTTTCTTGGCTGTATGGTCGAGTAAATATTGTCGCAGCCCCGTCATTGCTACACGAAATAAGCTAAAAATTAGCAATCCTAAGCCGACAGCAAATAAAGTTAACTCGGAACGTTGTACTACTACTCGGTCTAAAATTAATTGGGTGAATAAAGGGGTAATTAGACCAAATATTTGGATAAATATAGAAGCGATAAACACCTCTAACATCACTAAGCCATGAGGCTTAACTAATTCAAAGAATTGCCAAAAAGGTGTTGTTACTTCTTGAGTATCCTTTAAGAAAACTGTAGGTTGTAGTAGTAGTGTGTAACCAGTCCAATCTGCTTTAAATTCTTGATGGGTAAGGGTGCGTTGACCGATCGCCGGATCGGCGACAATGACGTGCTTGGGAGTGATCTGATAGACAACAATATAATGTTTACCTTCCCAATGGGCGATCGCAGGTAAGTTCTGTTTAGCTAATTGATCTAAACTGGCCTTGACTGGTCTTGTCGCAAAACCAATACTTTCAGCCGCCGTTGATAAACCCCGCAACGATGCGCCGTTCCGGTCAACATTGGCGATATCTCGCAAGCGGTTGACACTAAAACGTTTCCCCCAATACCGGGATACCATCACCAAGCAAGCCGCACCGCAATCTGATGCACTTTGTTGAGCAAAGAAAGGATAACGGTGAGTGACCTTTTGTAAGAGATGACCTACACGCTGGGTGGGGTGGGGAAAGTAGGCTTTGCTGATTGTCTTCGGCTTAGACTCTATAACTGGTGTTGATGGAGAATCAGTTTTGATTTCTGTTGTTTGAGAAGAATTCCCCAATAACCGATGACGCGCCTGTACTGTTGCTAACAAATGTTCTTTAATTGGGGGATACTGCTGCATCCAAGATGCAATCACCTCACTAGGAATGAAGCATAGTTGCAAATTGACACTCGCCCTCGCCCCATAAGACGGAAACGTCTTCTCTGGAAACAGGGTAAATTCTCCAAACGATTCTCCAGTTTCTAGTGTGGTGATTAATTCTCCAGCGTCATCTAATAAACGTACCTTACCAGCGATCGCAATATATATCCCAGCTTCAACATTCTCTCCTGTCCAAAACTTACCGACTTTCGGGTTGAGGAATTTAAATTTTGGGTAGCAGCGTTGAAATTCTGCTGGTGGTAGAGAGTAACCCAAAACATTGTTCAAAAGTTCTAGGGAAATCAACTGATCGGATAGTTTTTGCACCATGAATTTCTGACTCCGTACCTAATTTGGCTAAATTTATGGGGATCAATCCGTGATTTTCGGACAATTCTTCGGATTTCAGGTCGTGAATCAATATGCTGGAATTACTACGCCTTTCTGTTGTGTCTGTTTGGGCTTTATCGGTTTGTGGACGAGTCGATAATCCCATTTGTTTAAGTAGCCTTTTAATATGGCGATCGCTAATTTCAATCCCTAATTCTTTAGCTAAATGTTTCTGCAACCAGTTAGCCGTCCATCGTCTAAAAGAATAGCCATAATCGCGGGGACTATGACTAACCAATTCTTTTAAACGCTCTAAATATTTATCATTGACTGCTTTCGGACGACCAATAGGACAATCTTCCCATTGGTGTGCCATCCCAGTACGAGCAATGTGCATCCAGTGTCTGGCTGTGGCTGGACAACAACCTAAATTTTGACAAATTGTAGTTTGAGATTTACCCTGATCTGCTAGCAGCATAATTTCAATACGCTGACGGTAAGAATCAGCTAAATCTTCTTGTAAACTCTTCTCCAAAAGCCTACGTTGAAAGGGACTTAAAAATTTACCTGTGTGACTGTCTGCAATTTTTATTGGTGTTTTTACTGGCGATTGAGACATAATTTAGGTTACTGAACGCACTAAACTGTAAGCATCCCAATTAGTGACTGTCACTTAAGCGAGCAACAGTCAATTTTTGACAAAAAAATTAGACAATACACTTTTACGCGAGGTAAATCTTCGCATAATAAAACCTCGCATCCTATCTATTCCATAACCATTTATGGAATACAGTTAGTCAACCTTTGCGGTATCTATATTTTTTCCATTCAGTGTCAAAATTTATTTTCATAAAGTTTTTATTTTCAAACATTATTTATATTATTTTATATTTCGTTTCTATCAAGTTAAAGTTAGGTTAATAGTAGGTCAACATTAGGTTACAAAGTGATTTTCGTACATTCAATTATGATTATTAATCATTAAAAAATAATTAGGGGTTGCTGAAAAAGTGTTGGAAAGCCAGATTTTTTGTTTTCCCTTTAAAGGTTACGTACAAAATCAGAAAGCGGTTCAGGAAACTACTGAACCGCCGATCATGAAATAATTTAATTTTTTTCAGGTCGAATTTCCTCAAGACTTAATATTGCCCTGAGTATCCACCATTATTTTTTCCCCAGCTACCACCTCCAGAGCGAGTGCTTTTCTCCTCCCGTGGACGAGCTTTATTAACTTTCATGACACGACCCATCCATTCAGCACCATCCAGGGCTTGAATAGCAGCATCTTCAGCAGCCGATGATTCCATTTCTACGAAACCAAAGCCACGAGCGCGTCCAGTTTCCCTATCTGTGGGTAACTGAACGCGCGTAACTGCTCCGTACTCGGAAAATACTTTAGTAAGGTCGTCTTGAGTGACGCTGTAGGACAAGTTCCCTACGTAGATTGACATGAAACTCTCCAGAATCCATTGATGCAGAGATGCTGATCCGGAGAGCCACTTGTAATTATTACTAAAAACAAGATACTTATCACCGAACTCAACTTCTCTAATTTCCGATTTTATATTATCACAACTTATTGAATAGCAAAGTCTAGTTTTGATTATTTGTTTTAATGTATGGTATAATTCCGATTTTTCTAATCTTCTTGACAAACTATTTTTTTAGTCGTACCAGCATTTTGATAAGTTAGTACATAGTTCGCAACAATTTATAGTTATCGCCAAGGGGGTTTAATTTGAGTCAGCATCCAGATGCCATTGCACCGCACGGTGGACAGTTAGTAAATCGTATTGCCACACCGGAACAAAGACAAGAGTTTCTGTCGAAGGGTGATTTTTTGCCCCGGGTACAACTTGATGAGCGATCGCTTTCTGATGTAGAAATGATTGCGATCGGTGGTTTTAGTCCACTCACCGGTTTTATGAATCAGGAAGACTATGATCGAGTAGTAACCCAAATGCGTCTCGCTAACGGTGTTGTGTGGTCAATACCCATTACCCTGTCGGTAAGTGAAGCCGTAGCTGCCACCTTAAAGGAAGGTGATCTTGTGCGTCTGGATAATCCCCAAGGTGAATATATTGGGGTCTTGCAACTCACGCAAAAATATCACTACGACAAAACCCGTGAAGCAATTAATGTCTACCGTACCGATGATGCTAAACATCCAGGGGTACAGGTAGTTTATAACCAAGGTGCAGTGAATCTAGCTGGTGATATCTGGCTACTGCAACGCAATGATCACCCTTCTTTCCCTGCATACCAAATTGATCCGGCTGCTTCACGGCAGATGTTTAAAGATAAGGGTTGGAAAACAATTGTCGGTTTTCAAACCCGCAACCCCATCCACCGCGCCCATGAGTATATTCAAAAGTGCGCTTTAGAAACAGTTGATGGTCTATTTTTGCACCCCTTAGTCGGTGCAACCAAAGAAGATGATATCGCTGCGGATGTGCGGATGCGCTGCTATGAAATTTTGCTAGAACATTATTACCCCGCAGACAGGGTGATTTTAGCAATTAATCCCGCCGCCATGCGTTATGCTGGCCCCCGCGAAGCCATTTTCCATGCTTTAGTGCGAAAAAACTACGGCTGTACTCACTTTATCGTCGGTCGGGATCATGCAGGCGTGGGAGACTACTACGGCACGTATGACGCTCAATATATCTTCGATGAATTTGAGCCAGAGGAATTGGGTATTGTACCCATGAAGTTTGAACACGCGTTCTACTGCACCCGCACCAAACAAATGGCCACTACCAAAACCAGTCCTAGCAAACCAGAGGAACGTGTTCATCTCTCTGGGACTAAAGTTAGAGAAATGCTGCGTCGTGGTGAATTACCCCCACCAGAATTTTCTCGTCCCGAAGTGGCGGCAGAATTAGCGCGGGCAATGCGAGTACAAGTATTAGCCTAAAAGGGGTATAAGGGTATGGGGGTGTATTCAATTCAAAATTCAAAATACTCCTTGGGAGTGAATCCTAGGGATACGCTAGCTACAAAATTTAAAACTAAAGAATTGCTTACTCGGTACTCAGCACTGAGTTCCTCACACCTATACCCCTACCCCCCTAAACCCCTAACACTATGAAGCGTCGGAGTTTTTTACAACGGATTGGCTCAATACTCGCTGTGATGGGTGTTACTGAAGCTGAATGGTTGACTTTGGGCAATCAATATTATCAAGCTTTGGCACAACCCACACCGCGTAAGCTGGCATTATTAATTGGCATTAATCAGTATCAAAAAAGTTCTTCTCTCAATGGTTGTCTGACTGATGTCGAACTGCAAAAAGAACTGTTAATTAATCGGTTTGGCTTCCAATCTTCAGATATTTTGACTTTGACGGAAGAACAAGCTAGCAGAGAATTTATTGAGGCGGCTTTTGTGGAACACCTCAAAGAGCAAGCCAAGCCTGGAGATGTGGTAGTTTTCCACTTTAGCGGTTATGGTACACGCGTTCAGCTAGCACCAGATAAAATCCAAAATGCTTTAGTACCTACCGATGAAAATCAAGCATTACAAAATTCTCAACTCGCTAATTATTTACTAGAAGAAACCTTATTATTATTATTGCGATCGCTTTCTACAGACCGAGTAACGGCAGTATTAGATACCAGTTATTATCCCCCCCACACAGTCCAAACTAAAGGATTAAGAATTCGCGCCCGTCCAGAATTAGTACAAGCGCAGTTAGCACCAGCCGAACTAGCATTTCTCCAACAACTCAAAACCCAAACTACCCCCAAAACTCAAGATGCTGAACTGAGTAGCCCGGCTTTGGTGTTGTCGGCTACCTCAGATTTGCAACAAACCGCTAGAGAAGTTCTGCTATCTGGGTTTAGTGCAGGATTATTCACCTACGCGTTGACTCAACAATTATGGGAGTCTATCCCGTCTACAACTATTCAAATCAGCCTCTCCCGTGTAGCTAGTTCTATGTCTCAGTTGGGTAGCAAACAGCAACCAGGATTGGTAAGCAAGAAGAAAAATCAAGCGGGAGTGACTATTGAAAATTTACTTCCAGATAGGATGATTGGGGCTGAGGGTGCAATTATTGCCACAGAAGACGACGGTAATGCAGCACAGATATGGTTAGGAGGACTACCCGCCCAGGTTTTAGAACACTATGGGATCAATTCTAGACTAGCTCTAGAAACAGGAGAAGAGTTAGTAGTGCGATCGCGTACCGGATTAACAGCCAAAGCTCAACCTGCTAAAATTGGTGACACTACTACCTTGCAAGTTGGGCAAATTCTCCAAGAAACAGTCCGTGTTTTACCCAGGAATATTAAATTAACAGTGGCCTTAGATACTGGATTAGACAGAATTGAACGGGTGGATGCTACTAGTGCCTTTGCCGCAGTTCCCCACGTTTCCACCGTTGTCGAAGGAGAACAGCCAGCAGATTACGTCTTTGGTAAACTACTGCAAACACCCAGCCGCTACGGTTTATTTTCTATGGGTGGTGAACCGATACCCAGCACCATCGGGGAATTTGGAGAAGCTGTTAAGGTGGCTGCACTGCGGTTAGTCACAAAATTACCCACTCTCTTAGCGGCTAAGTTATGGCGACTGACAGAAAATGAAGGTTCTTCTCGCTTACCGGTGAAAGTAAGTTTAGAGGTGGTGGGGATTGCGTCTAGGGTGGTATTGCAACGAGAAACCCTGCGTACCGTCGTAGCTGAAACTTCCCCCAAAAAATCAGCCAGCACTCAGTTATCAAACCTTAAGCCTCCCGTGATTCCTATTGGGAGTCGGGTACAGTATCGAGTCCAAAACAAAAGCCAACACCCAATCTATTTGATGTTGTTGGGTATTAAGAATCATCGAACTGCGATCGCTTTTTACCCTTGGCAAATTCTCTCAACAGTCAACAGTTCTGATAATAAGCTGCAACTACAACCTATAGTCATTGCTCCTAGAGAGACACTCACTTTACCACAAACCGCCACAACATCAGGATGGATGATTTCTGGGCCAGGCTATGAATGTGAATATCAATTAATTGTCAGTACCGCACCCTTTAAGGAAACGTTAAATGCTTTAGAAACTGCTAAGTATCCAACAGGCGATCAACAGCCAATTAGCACACTGGTTAATCCCTTAGTGATTGCCCAAGCTTTACTGCAAGATTTGCACAATGCTAGTACCATCAAAGCGGAGATGAATGCTACAGCTACCGATTCTTACATATTAGATGTGAATCATTGGGCAAGTCTCAACTTTAGTTTTCAAGTCGCCTAACATTATTAGGACTTACGCACAAATTACGGAATAACGTTCGCGTAGCGCATACCACAGAGACACAGAGAACACAGAGAAATAAAGGTTTGAGAGAGTTTTTGCATAAGTCCTGATTATGTTGACAATCCCCGCCATCAATCGCCGGAGATTTTTGGGGCTAATCACCGCCCTATAAATGATTCATCTTCTGGGGTGAAAGCAGGATACCTCTCTCTACCCATCTAGTCTTTAGTCCCTAGCTTCTAACCTTTGTTCATCCTTATTCTCATCTAAAAGTGGCAAAGCTGGTATTTGAATAACAAATGGCAATTCTGCACCTATCAGACCCCGTTGAATACGTTCCCAGGTTTCGCTGAACAATACAAATAACGGATATATACTATTAGCACCTTCACTGAGAATGTGGCTATGACGATGTGGCATTAACCATTCATAGTCTTGGTTGAGGAAGACTTGGGTTTGTCGCCAACGTCCCAACAAATCAGAAAAATCTTCATCGGGACGATGAATAAATACTAAAATTTCTGCTCCAGTTTTAATCTTCCACTCTGGATCACACATTAAAATTGCTACATCACAGGGTAGGCAAATTGCCTGTGTAGTTGCAGAGGTAATTTTACGTAAACGAATAATTGGTAGAGGGATAGTGATTAAGCTTTCATCAGGACGGCGCAGACTGGGGATCATTTCCAAGTATGGACGGTGTTGCTTAAGTAATGCGATCGCAGCTAAATGATTGCTATACTCTGCCAAGCTTGCTTCATAATCAGATTTTTGCACAGGCATAAGAAATTCAAAATTAATGATTCATAGTTCATCTAGCCCAATTTTTCAAATACCTTGAATAAAGGCAGATACATCGACATCAAAATCGTACCCACCATACCCCCCAAAAACAAAATCATAATTGGTTCTAAAACGCTGGTTAATGCTTTTACCGCTTGCTCAACTTCATCTTCATAAAAATCAGCAATTTTCATCAACATCGCGTCTAATTCTCCAGTTTCCTCGCCAATACTAATCATTTGAATTGCCATTGCTGGAAAAACTTGTTCTTTCTGTAGAGCAATGCTAATCATCCCACCTTGTTGAATTTCGGCTCGCGCCGCATCGATAGCATTAGCAACCACCTGATTACCTGATGTATCGCGCACAATTTCTAAAGATGTGAGAATGGGTACACCAGAACGAGTCAAAGAACCAAACGTCCGACTAAAACGAGCCACTGAAGATTTTTGAATCAAGTCACCAAATATCGGCATTTTTAAAGAAAGACGGTCAATTGTTTCTTTCCCCAGGCGGGTTTTGTAATACTGTGTGTAGCTAAATTTCACACCTACAATTCCACCAATAATTAATCCTGAACGCCAACTTCTCAAAACTTCACTACAATTCATTAAAAATTGAGTTAAAGCTGGCAATTCTGTTCCCAAATCTTGGAAAATTTTCCCAAAAATTGGAAGTAAAAAAACAGTCATCCCCACAAAAATACCAGTTGCCAAAATACCCACAACTACTGGATAAGCTAGGGCTGATTTAAGTTGGTTCTGTAATCTAGCCATATCTTCTAATAACTTGGCTAGGCGATTTAGCACTTCATCAAGAACACCACCAACCTCCCCAGCTTGAATCATACTGACATATAAACCATCAAAACAATCAGGGTGCTTACGCATGGCATCTGAAAGATTAACACCGCTTTGCACATCGTTACTAATATCGTTTAGAGCCTGTTTTAGTTTACTATTAGTACACTGATCAGCTAACACACCTAATCCTCTAACAATCGCTACACCTGCATTCACCAAAGTAGCAAGTTGTCGAGAGAATACTGCTTTTTCTTTAACAGTAACTTTGACCAAAGAAGTCTGAAATTTTTGGAAGTCAAAACTGGCAGATTGACTCTGCTTCAAATCTTGAACTACAAAACCTTTATCCCTCAAATTAGTACGAGCGTCTGCCAAGGATTCGGCAACAACTTTTTCACTTCTGGTTTTTCCCTGTGAGTCGCGAACACGAGCAACAAATGTTGGCATAATTTAATTCAAAATTCAAAATTAATATTATAGTCACTAGTCAATTTCCTATAGCTATTCAAACTGACTAATGACTATTGTCGATAATTAATGGGCTTTTGCACCTGCTTTAGCTGCTCCTGGTGGTGGAGCAGATGCACCGATAAGACGTTGAATCTCATCTGGTTTGGAGGTTTTAGACATGGCAGCTTCAAAAGAGATCATGCCAGATTTGTAATAATCTGCTAAAACCTTCTCTAAAGTTTGCATTCCTAATTTACCGCCCGTCTGAATAGCTGAATAAATTTGTGAAGTTTTACCTTCACGAATTAAGTTAGAAATAGCGGGAGTAATAATCATAATTTCTTGTGCCATCACCCGACCATATTCACCGGGTTTGGGGTTTTTCTTCGGTACTAAGGTTTGACTAAATACGGCTACTAAAGAGTTAGATAATTGCACTCTTACTTGAGTTTGTTTTTCGTGAGGGAAAACGTCAATAATCCGGTCAACAGTCTGAGAGGCTGAACTGGTATGTAGCGTACCAAATACTAAGTGACCTGTTTCTGCTGCGGAAATTGCCAAAGAAATAGTTTCTAAATCCCGCATTTCTCCCACTAGAACAATATCTGGGTCTTCCCGTAGGGCAGCTTTTAAGGCATTAGCAAAACTCTTAGTATCTTCACCCAATTGTCGTTGGTGAACTAGGCTTTTAATTGGTTCGTAGACAAATTCAATGGGGTCTTCGACTGTGAGAATATGCTCTGCTTTAGTGCGGTTAATCAAGTCGATCATCGCCGCTAGAGTCGTTGTTTTACCAGAACCTGTAGGGCCTGTCACCAGAATTAATCCTCTGGGTTTATCACACATCTCTCTAACAACATCTGGCAGACCTAATTTTTCAAAATTAGGAATTTTGGAACTGAGCGCTCTTAAACAAGCAGCGTAAGCACCACGCTCTTTATAAACATTCACCCGAAAACGTGCTAAACCTTTCACACCATAGGAACAATCCAACTCCCATGTCTGTTCTAGGGTTTTACGCTGGGTATTGTTGAGCATACTAAAAATCAGTCTTTGGCACTGCTCTGAGGTTAATACATCTTCTCCGATGGGTGTGAGCTTGCCACTGATGCGAAAATAGGGAGGTAAACCTGCGGATAAGTGCATATCCGAGCCACCCATTTCAATCAACTGCTCCATCAAGTCTTCAATCATCATTTCCATAGTGTCGTACCAATTCAAAATTCAAAATTCAAAAATTTCTGGGGTGTAGGGCGTGAAAGAATAGTAAAGCCCCTCTAATTACTTAATCCCCAGTCACTAATCTTCAAATCGAGGTGTCATACAGTAGGGACAATCTAGCCATTCTGGCTGTAATACAGCATTACAACTCCGACAGGTTAGTCCACTCTTACGCTTGGCTTTTAACTCAGCTTCTAAACCTGTGTCAGTAAACGTTACCCGTTCTACTTCTTCTAGGGTGGTAGAGCCTTGGCGAACTAAGTCTAGACTGTAAGCCAGCAGGGTTTTCATACCTTCTTCTACAGCTACTTCCTTGATGCGTTCTGTGGGTGCTTCTTCGTTGATTAAAGTTTGCAGTTGTTCAGTTACCCGCATCACTTCATAAACACCACAACGTCCTTTGTAGCCGACACCATTACAGGTTGGGCAGAGATGATTTTGAGCTTTGGCTTCAGCGATCGCTTCTAGTGATAAAGTATTAGCCTTATAGAAAGTCACTCCCACATCTTGGGAAGCGGTCATGCCATAACGAGCCAGTTCTTCAGGTGTAGGAGTATAAGCAATACGACAATCACCACAGACACGCCGTACCAAACGTTGTGCCAATACCCCAATTAAGGAACTAGAAACCATGAACGGCTCAATGCCCATTTCTCCCAAACGCGCGATCGCACCTGGGGCATCATTAGTATGTAAGGTAGTTAATACTAAGTGACCAGTTAAAGCCGCCTCAATCGCTGTTTTAGCTGTTTCTTTGTCTCGTGTTTCACCCACCAGTAACACATCTGGATCTTGTCGCAAGAATGCCCGCAATGCTGTGGCAAAATCCAGTCCTTTTTCCCGAATTACCTGTACTTGGGTAATTCCCGGCAAACTGTACTCAATCGGGTCTTCTACCGTACTGATATTAATACCGGGAGAGTTCTTTTCTGATAGTGCTGAATATAGCGAAGTTGTTTTACCAGAACCCGTAGGCCCTGTTACCAAAATCAACCCAAAAGGCTTACTGACCATATCTTGGACAATCTGCAAAGTTTCTGGGTCGGTAATTAACTTATTTAATCCCAGTTGGGTAGAAGAGTTGTCTAAAATCCGCAGTACGACCTTTTCCCCGTAGCGGCTGGGCAAAGTATTCACCCGGAAGTCTACTTTCCGTCCCTCAAACATCCGCCTGATACGTCCGTCTTGGGGTAAACGTCTCTCGGCAATATCCAAGTTAGAGATAATTTTAAATCGGGCTGTAACTGCGGGAATGATTTTTTTCGGTAGGGGGTCAAAAGCCTCCCGCAACACCCCATCCTTACGGAAGCGAATGCGGAGGTTTTCTTCTTGTGGTTCGACGTGGATATCAGAAACCTGCTCATGTAGAGCCTTTGCCAAAATTCTATTGACGAGGTTGATAACTGGTGCATCTTCTGCACCCTTCATCGCCGCCCCTAAATCCGCCTCCATCTCTTCAGGGGCATCTTCTAGGTTGAGATTGCTGAGATTTTCTAAATCTTGATTAATATCTGTAAACTTTTCTTGTTCTATATGCTTTTGCCGCACAGCCAAGTCATCCAGATATTGGTTGATTAGCTGTTGGTAATCATCCTGGGTAATCACCATGCGCTTTAATGCCAAACCTTGGGGGCGCAAGATGCGGTTGAGGTCATCGGACGCTTCTAAATTGTCCGGATCAACCATCGCTACTAAAATGCAGGGTGGATTTTGCTGATCATTCTTCGAGAGTGGTACTAAACGATGACGACGGCAGATATCAACTGGAATGAGGGTTTCTATGAGTTGCCCCACCATTGTATCGCCGATGTTATTGACTTCCGGATCAAGGAATTCAACACCGTATAGTATTTTCAGTTCAAATAATTGTTGTTTCTTGTATTGTCTGAGAAACTCAGGTGATAGTTGTCGCCCGGTAATTGACTCCAGCACTTCCGTCAAGGGTCTACCAGACTTGCGACTTTCAATCAGCGCCTGCCTCATTTGGTCGGTATTAACATAGCCAGTTTGCACTAGCTTGCTACCAAAAGGCGAAAACTCTGTTCTTGTAGTGAGAGCGGTACTGCGCCGTTGCGGAGACGATTGAGTCATAGGTGAGCAATGAGTAGGGAAAACCTCTGCTTAGAGTATTCCCAACATGAGCCACAGAATTTTCATCCAGACTCATTAAAACTTTAAACTGCTTGATGCAGTGGGGAAGAATCAATTCAAAATTCAAAATTAAATGGCCTATCCCCCATTCCCCGATTTCATTCGGTTTATCACACCTAGAAGGTCTGTTCACCATTTGTCAAAATAGGATGAAGGTAACACTAGTTCCAGATATATTTCGGACAAAAATTAGCTCTAGTTTACAGCCATCAATTGCAATGGCTACTTAGCTGTGGCGAAATTCTGCCTTAAACAATACCTGGGATGAGTAGACTTAGATAATGATGGACGAAAATAAACAGATAAACAATACAAGCCAGCCATTGGGTGAATCAACAGAGGTAAATCAAGCAATGATGAGCGACTCCCAAGCCCCAAGCAATTCTCACGAATCTGGCAGCGAGGTTAATGAGCAAGTGGCAGCCCCAACTAATGTAGCGGGAGACACTGTACTCACAGAAGAAAATAACTTCGCTGCACCAGAGACGACTGAAGTCGAAACAGCAGCTTTGGCAGAATTGACTCAACATATTGAGTCACTCAAAGCCCAACTAGAAGAACGCAGTACACAGTACATGAGGATTGCGGCAGATTTTGAAAATTACCGCAAACGTACACAAAAGGAAAAAGAAGAGCTGGACGTACAGGTAAAGCGGAATACTCTGATGGATTTGCTGCCTATAGTCGATAATTTTGAACGGGCTAGAGCGCACCTCAAGCCACAAACCGAAGGTGAAATGACAATTCACAAAAGTTATCAGGGAGTTTATAAACAACTCGTAGATTCCCTGAAGCGATTGGGTGTATCGCCAATGCGTCCTGAAGGACAAGAATTTGATCCTAACCTTCATGAAGCAGTAATGCGCGAACCTACGGATGAACATCCTGAAGGAACAGTGTTAGAAGAGTTAGTACGCGGATATTACTTGGGCGATCGCGTGCTACGCCATTCTATGGTTAAGGTGGCTGCTCCAAAGGAAGATGCACCATCTGCACCAGAAAGTCAGTCGAGTCCAGCCGACAGTTAAGCTGTATATGCTCGCCTCGCTGACCAATAGTGCCTAGGTCATAGTAGAGGCGAGCATTGTTAGGGATTGGTTACTGGGGACTAGGAATTTTAGATTTTGCGGAAAGTTCTGTAGGCGGGTTTCCCGCCGTAGGAAACTTTTCAAGACAGATTTTGGATTGAATAATCTAAAATCCACTCATTGAAAGGCTGGGGATTGGGTATAGGTTATTGGACAAGAGTCAAGTCTTAATTTTGAATTGTTTGTCTCCTGCCTCAAGTTAGTCCGCGTAACATTCCGGCAACAGCAGTCAGTAAAAATACTTGAATATGGGAAAAGTTATTGGGATCGACTTAGGCACTACAAATAGTTGTGTTGCAGTTTTGGAAGGTGGTCAACCAATTGTGATTACCAATTCCGAAGGCGGACGAACTACACCGAGTATTGTAGGGTTTGGTAAAAGTGGCGATCGCTTGGTCGGTCAATTAGCAAAACGCCAAGCCGTAACTAATGCTGAAAACACGGTTTTTAGTATCAAAAGATTTATCGGTCGTCGCTGGGATGATACAGAAACAGAGCGCGATCGTGTACCTTATAACTGTGTAAAAGGTCGAGACGATACCGTTGATGTGCAGATTCGCGGACGCAATTACACACCCCAAGAAATATCCGCTATGATCCTGCAAAAGCTCAAACAGGATGCGGAAAACTTCTTAGGTGAAGCTGTAACACAAGCAGTAATTACCGTACCAGCATATTTCACTGATGCCCAACGGCAAGCTACTAAAGATGCTGGCACAATTGCCGGACTGGAAGTGCTACGAATTATTAATGAACCTACAGCTGCGGCTTTAGCCTTTGGTCTAGAAAAGCAAGACCAAGAACAGCTAATTTTGGTATTTGACTTAGGCGGCGGAACATTTGATGTATCTATATTGCAACTAGGCGATGGGGTTTTTGAAGTCAAAGCTACCAGTGGTAATAACCAATTAGGGGGCGATGACTTTGACGGCTGTGTTGTCAGTTGGATGATTGAACGCTTCCAACAACAAGAAGAAATCGACCTTGCCCAAGATAAAATGGCACTGCAACGCCTCCGAGAAGCGGCAGAAAAAGCCAAAATTGAACTCTCTAGCATGGCTAGTACCTCGATTAACCTGCCTTTTATTACGGCTGATCAAACTGGGCCAAAGCATCTAGAGATGGAACTCAGCCGCTCTAAATTTGAAGAATTGGTAGGGCATTTAATTGCAGCCACCATCGAGCCAATGAGTCAAGCTCTCAAAGATGCAGACCTGAAAGCACAAGATATCAACAAAATTATTTTAGTAGGTGGTTCTACTCGGATTCCTGCCGTACAAAACGCGCTGATCAAATTTTTCAACGGCAAAACTCCTGACCGTTCAGTGAATCCCGATGAAGCAGTGGGTTTAGGTGCAGCAATTCAAGCTGGTGTTCTAGGTGGCGAAGTAGATAATCTTTTACTCTTAGATGTCACACCACTATCATTGGGAATTGAAACTTTGGGAGAAGTGTTCACCAAAATCATTGAACGTAACACGACAATTCCTACCAGTAAGTCACAAATATTTTCCACCGCCGTTGATGGACAAACATCCGTAGAAATTCACGTTCTCCAAGGTGAACGGGCAATGGCACGAGATAATAAAAGTCTCGGCAAATTTCTTTTAGCAGGCATTCCTCCGGCCCCTCGTGGTGTACCCCAAATTGAGGTATCGTTTGAAATCGATGTAAACGGTATCCTCAAAGTTGCTGCCCAAGATAAAGGCACAGGTAGAGAACAGAGTATTCGGATTACTAACACAGGTGGATTAAATAGCAATGAAGTAGAACGGATGCGCCAAGAAGCAGAAGTGTTTGCGGAAGAAGATAGAAGACGCAAAGAACTAGTAGACCTCAAAAACCAAGCAGATAATTTGTTATCTAGTTATGAATCTACTCTCAAAGATAATGGTGAATTGATCGGTGAGCAGATGAAAGTTTTAGCCAACGAAAAATTTGCCCTCCTCCAGAGTGTCATGACTAATCCCGCCATTTCCCTGAAAGAATTCCAACAGTGTCTAGAAGACTTCCAACAAACTTTATTTGCGATTGGTGCAAATGTTTACGAGCGGGCTAGCGGACAAAATGATGATGATGACGAAGTAGAAGTAGAAGTAGAAGTAGAAGCCATTTCCGATGGTTCATTATCCTTAGAACATCCGATGAATGGAACTCTAATTCCCCAATTTAATTTTGATTTTGATGACGAAAGCACAGCACAAGCTGATTATGAAGCCATAGATTAGACCTCTTGCAAAAATCCGAAAATGAGATGTGTCATTCTGAATGAAATGTAGAATCTTTGAGGTGTTTCGCTTTGCTCAACATGACAGATTAAGCATTTATGCAGGAGACTCCATGAATTGCCCTCACAAGGAGCAATAAAAATTTATTTTCCCTACTCCCCACTCCCTATTTTCAAGCTAGGTCTATTAGGATTGGGGAGCGGGCATTGTATTTTTCTTCCCCTACCTCCCCTGCTTTCTTGTCCCCAGTCCCTATTCATCAATCACTAATACCTAGCAAGGGGGGTTTTCCACACCTGATGGTGCGGCTAGCCCCTCTATTTCATGAGCAGGCTTTTACCGTGGTACGTAGCACAATTGTAAAAGAGACCGCCGATTGGTCAGTGACAAGTCTAATCTGTGTTCTTAATACTGCCAAATTCGGTAGCTTTTTCGTTTCCCGCGAAGAAAGTACCTACGCCTGGCAACTTGCTGGTGATTTTTGTAAAAGGTAACAGGTAAAATCAATTAATTATTAAAATAAGTTAACGCCTACCTTCTGCCTAGTACACTACGGCGTAAATCAACATACCATTTCAAACGAGCAACAGCCTTGATATACGAAACTTTTGACTTTTGACTTCCGCCTTGCGGTACTAGCTTCCAGCCAGCCCCACTTGTGGTGTCTGCTGCCTGATTATCTATTCGTCCTCACTTTTACCTTTGCTATATGGCCCGCGACTACTATGAAATTCTGGGCGTCTCTCGTGACGCTGACAAAGAAGAACTCAAACAAGCTTACCGTCGTCTAGCCCGGAAGTATCACCCAGATGTGAACAAAGAACCGGGGGCGGAGGAGCGATTTAAGGAAATTAACCGTGCTTACGAAGTCCTTTCTGAGCCAGAAACCCGTGCGCGTTACGATCGCTTCGGGCCAGAGGGTGTTTCTGGTGCTGGTGTTGGTTTCCAAGATATGAGCGATATGGGCGGCTTTGCCGATATCTTTGAAAGTATTTTTAGTGGCTTTGCCGGTGGTATGGGTGGCCCAACCCAGAGACGGCGTAGCGGGCCGGCGCGGGGCGATGATTTACGGCTAGACTTAAAGTTAGATTTTCGGGAAGCTGTCTTCGGTGGTGAAAAAGAAATTCGGATTTCTCACCTAGAAACCTGTGAAACCTGTAGTGGTTCAGGCGCAAAACCAGGAACTCGTCCCCGCACCTGTTCGACTTGTAGCGGTTCTGGTCAAGTCCGCCGCGTAACTAGAACGCCCTTTGGTAGTTTCACTCAGGTATCGACTTGTCCCACCTGTAATGGTACAGGCATGGTAATTGAAGACAAATGTGATACTTGTGATGGTAAGGGTACAAATCAAATTACCAAGAAACTGAAAATTACTATTCCCGCAGGTGTGGATAATGGTACACGTCTACGCATATCCCAAGAGGGTGATGCAGGTCAACGTAGTGGTCCTCCAGGCGATTTGTATGTCTACTTGTTCGTGAATGAGGATGAAGAATTTCACCGGGATGGAATTAATGTTCTCTCGGAAATTAAAGTTAGCTATTTGCAAGCAATTTTAGGCTGTCGTTTGGAAGTAGATACGGTAGATGGGCCTGTGGAATTGATTATTCCCGCAGGTACTCAGCCTAATACGGTGATGAAGTTGGAAAATCGCGGTGTACCCCGCTTAGGTAATCCTGTAAGTCGGGGGGATCATCTGTTAACAGTGTTAATTGATATTCCTACCAAGGTGATACCAGAGGAGAGAGAATTGTTAGAGAAGCTGGCTAAAATTAAGGGAGACCGTACTGGTAAAGGTGGTTTAGAAGGTTTTTTGGGAAATCTGTTTAAGTAATGAATCTCTCTCCTTTATTAACTCCTGATGCTCAACTAGATTTGCGTGGCACTCCTTGCCCGATTAATTTTGTGCGGACTAAACTTCGTCTGGAACAAATGTCTCCTGGTGCTTTGCTGGAGGTATGGTTAGACCCTGGCGAACCAATTGAACAAGTTCCTGACAGCTTGACAATGGCTGGTTATCAAGTAGAAAAAATTACAGACTGTACTGGCTATTTTTCTTTGTTAATCCGCCGTCCCGTAACTGCCTAATGAAACTTGGTACTACTGGACAGCTTTTGGGTACTGTGTTAGCTGTGCAAGCTAATTTTTACAAAGTACAGCTAGATCAAGAATTGAGAGCAAGGGAAGCAGAGGAGGTAGGGGGATCAGGGGAGGAAATAAATACACTGTTCCCCTCTACACCTCTACCCCTGCTTTTATGTACTCGCCGAATGCGTTTGAAGAAAATCGGGCAGCAGGTAATGGTGGGCGATCGCGTGGTCGTAGAAGAGCCAGATTGGTCGGGAGGACGCGGGGCGATCGCGGATGTCTTACCCCGTCAAACTGAATTAGACCGACCGCCAATCGCCAATGCTGACCAAATTCTGTTGGTTTTTGCAGTGGCTGACCCACCCCTAGAACCTTACCAACTCAGCCGATTTTTAATTAAGGCTGAATCTACTGGTATAGATGTGCTGTTATGTTTGAATAAAAGCGATTTAGTCAGCCCTAAAGAAAAGCAAGAAATTAGCGATCGC
This sequence comes from Anabaena sp. UHCC 0399, assembly GCF_034931465.1. NCBI lineage: Bacteria > Bacillati > Cyanobacteriota > Cyanophyceae > Nostocales > Nostocaceae > Anabaena > Anabaena sp. UHCC 0399. The sequence goes on from NZ_JAYGGZ010000012.1 coordinate 120,098, forward strand.
TTATCAAAGTGGGGCTATCAACCCCTATTTATTAGCGTTCAGCAGGAAATTAATATTGGCGAAGTAGCAAAATATCTCAGCCAGAAAATCACCGTTATAGCTGGGCCTTCTGGTGTGGGTAAATCCAGCTTAATTAATGCCTTAATTCCCGATATTAACCTGCGAGTGGGAGAAGTTTCGGGTAAGTTAGCCCGTGGTCGGCATACAACACGCCATGTAGAATTATTTGACTTACCCAATGGTGGTTTATTAGCAGACACCCCCGGCTTTAATCAGCCTGACTTGGATTGCAGTCCACAAGAGTTAGTACATTATTTTCCAGAGGTCAGAGAACGCCTAGCCAATGGTAACTGTAGATTTAATGACTGTTTACATCGAGATGAGCCAGATTGTGTAGTGCGGGGTGAGTGGGAACGATATGAACATTATTTGGAATTTTTAGACGAAGCGATCGCGCGGCAAACACAACTTAACCAACAAGCCGATCCAGAATCCAATTTAAAGCACAAAACCAAAGGTAAAGGCCAAAGCCAATACGAACCAAAACTAGAAAGCAAAAAATATCGCCGCACTTCCCGACGTACTCAAGTACAAGGGTTACAAGATTTGTATCATGATGAAGAATAATTTTTCTAGCCAAAAGGCTGCAAGATTGGCTGAACGCTTACGTGCTGCTGGTATTGTCCCAGATAAAATACCCTAGCAGTAGAGAAAAATTAATTTTTACTGTGGGTTGATAGTTAATTTGCTGAAATTACTAGTCTGATACGATCTCCAGAAGGTCTTAAAATATTGTTAATTTCCACCTACTCCCTAGACCTTCAATTTATCAGTATCACCCCAAAACACTATGGCTATTGGCTACGTCGCGCTTGTACTCCACGCACACCTCCCCTTCGTTCGTCACCCGGAAAGTGATTATGTGCTGGAAGAGGAATGGCTCTATGAAGCTATTACAGAAACTTACATTCCTTTATTGAAAGTATTTGAAGGCTTAAAGCGTGACGGCATTGACTTTAAAATCACAATGAGTATGACACCACCGCTTGTGTCAATGCTCCGTGATCCTTTACTGCAAGAACGTTATGATGCACATCTAGCTCAATTAGAAGAACTTATAGAACTGGAAGCCGAGCGTAATGTCCAAAATGGACATATGCGTTACTTAGCCGAACACTACGCCACTGAGTTTAACGAAGCCCGTCAGATGTGGGAACGCTACAATGGCGATTTGGTTACGGCTTTTAAACAGTTCCAAGACTCTAACAACTTAGAAATCATTACTTGTGGTGCAACTCACGGCTATTTGCCACTGATGAAAATGTACCCGCAAGCTGTGTGGGCGCAAATTCAGGTAGCGTGTGAACACTACGAAGAAACGTTTGGCCGTCCACCTAAAGGTATTTGGTTGCCGGAATGCGCCTATTATGAAGGCTTAGAACGGATGCTAGCCGATGCTGGTTTGCGCTACTTCCTCACTGATGGACATGGTATTCTTTACGCCCGTCCTCGTCCCCGTTTTGGTACGTATACCCCAATTTTTACCGAAACTGGTGTTGCGGCTTTTGGTCGAGATCATGAATCTTCTCAGCAGGTCTGGTCTTCTGAGGTAGGTTATCCCGGTGCAGCAGAATATCGGGAATTTTATAAGGATTTGGGTTGGGAAGCTGAGTATGAGTACATCAAGCCCTATATCATGCCTAACGGTCAACGTAAAAACACTGGTATTAAGTATCATAAAATTACTGGACGAGGCTTGGGTTTATCAGACAAGGCACTCTATGATCCATATTGGGCAAAAGAAAAAGCGGCAGAACACGCGGCTAATTTTATGTATAACCGCGAACGACAAGCAGAACATCTTTACGGAATAATGCAGCGTCCGCCGATTATTGTTTCTCCCTATGATGCAGAGTTATTTGGACATTGGTGGTATGAAGGCCCTTGGTTTATTGATTATCTGTTCCGTAAGTCGTGGTATGACCAAGGAACTTATGCAATGACCCATTTGGCAGACTATTTACGAGCAGAACCAACTCAACAAGTCTGTCGTCCTTCCCAATCAAGTTGGGGTTATAAGGGTTTCCATGAGTATTGGTTAAATGAGACTAATGCTTGGATTTACCCACATCTGCACAAGGCGGCTGAACGCATGATTGAAATTTCCCACCTAGAACCAGAAGATGAATTAGGCTCGAAGGCACTTAATCAAGCAGCGCGGGAATTATTATTGGCGCAATCTTCTGACTGGGCGTTTATTATGCGGACAGGAACTATGGTTCCTTATGCTGTGAGGCGGACGCGATCGCACTTGATGCGCTTTAATAAGCTCTATGAAGATGTGAAAATCGGCAAAATCGATAGCGGTTGGCTGGAAAAGGTCGAATTAATGGATAATATTTTCCCGAATATCAACTACCGCGCTTACCGTCCTTTGTAAGAGTGCTGAGTAGTGAGTAGTGAGTAGTGAGTTCTGAGTAATAAAAAATTAGATTCTCTAGCCTCTAACCCTTTAGTAGCTTAAAAGCAAAACCCCCAGAATCAATTACTGGGGGTTTGTTATTACTGATAAATTTAGCATTTTGAATGTTATCGGGACAGATTCCGGCTAGTATAAGCATCCATAGCATAGGCAGGAGTGCGATCACTGTAATCTATATCTGTACCAGTAATAGATTTAGCTAACTTTTCAAAGGATTCAGAACTCCAGTTGCGTTCATGGATGGGCTTTTTCTGCTCTCCTAGGAAATAAGCCATAGTACCTAATACAGAAGCTGCTACCCAACCTAAAGCTAATATTGCAAATAAAATAGTCATTACAAACCTCTTTTTTTATTTTTGTAACTTTATGTAAATAAATATAACTTTATTGCAACAAGATTTGCAATCTACTCTCAGGTGTGCATACCGATCAGGTAGGGTGGGTATTCCTCACTGCCAGAAAATAAAAAAGACAGGTAGTTAGCCTGTCTTAAAAATATTCATTTAGCAGAGAATTTAGAAATTAAGTTCAGCAGCTTGGACTTTTTCAACCTGCTTCTTCTTGAGAACTAGCATTACTTGAGCCATCATTACTAGCGCAACGAAAGCAATCATCCAGCCAACTCTGTTGGCATCTTGCAATACGATTTCTACATCTTTTTGACCGAAACCACCAACGTTGGGGTTGCTGGTTAAAGCATCACCTGCTGTCACTGCTTGACCTTCAGAAACAATCAATTCTGGGCCTGCGGGAAGAGTATCAGTAACAACTTCACCGGACTCAGTTTTGATGTTTACTACATATTTAACGCTGCCGTTTTCATCTTCTTCTTTAGCAATCTTGCTAATTGTGCCTGTCGCAGCAGCGTTATAGACGTTATTGTTGCTCTTTTCGCCTGTAGGATAAACTTGTCCACGTCCACGGTTTGCGCCGACGTTCACTGCATATTTTCCGAAATGGATGTTTTTATCCGTTGCAGGGTTGGGAGAAAGAACCGGGAAGACGATTTCCTGATACTGTTCGCCAGGTAAAGGGCCAACAATTACGACGTTTTCTTTATCTTCGCCGTAGGCTTGGAAGTAAACATCGCCAACTTCTTCTTTCAATTCTTCAGGAATACGGTCTGCGGGGGCAATTTTGAAGCCTTCGGGCAACATCAAGACTGCACCGACGTTTAAGCCGACTTTAGAGCCATCAGCACCAACTTGTTGAATGCTGGTGTCGTAGGGAATTTTGACAACGGCTTTAAATACCTGATCAGGTAATACCGATTGGGGAACTTCTACTTCTGTTGGCTTGGCTGCTAGGTGGCAGTTAGCACAAACAATTCGCCCTGTCGGTTCGCGGGGAGTTTGTGGGTAGGTTTGCTGCGCCCAGAAAGGGTATGCAGCAGCAGATTGGGGAAGAGCTATGTCGCTGGTAAAGAAAAATGTCACGGCAGCGATCGCTACGAGCAATACTTTTACCATTGCTCTAGCAGAGCGAGTTAACCTCGCTGTTATACAAGCATTTCTCATCTCATTTAAGGACAACGATTGAATTAGTCATTGGTCATTAGTCATTAGTCATTAGTCATTGGTCATTAGTCATTCGTCAATAGTTGATGATTTCTACTATGGACTTTGGACTAAAGACTTAGCACTCTCAGCCGCAATGAGTTAAGAGTTATGAGTGGAGACAATAATACTCAATACTCAGCACTCAATACTCAGCACTGATTAAGACCACCAAGGTTCTTCGTTTGTGCGGAAGTCGGTTTCAGTCCAAGTGGTGAGAACGATTTTATCGTCTTCCACTTTGGCATGACTCAACGCTAAAGAACGTGGTGCTGGCCCACGTACTACCTTACCTGTTGCATCATATTGAGAACCGTGACAAGGACATTTAAACTTGTTTTCTGCCACATTCCAAGGAACGACACAACCTAAGTGGGTACAAATGGCGTTGATGCCGTAATCAGTAATAGCTTCTTTGCTTTCGACCACAATGTAAGTTGGGTCTCCCTTTAGTCCTTGAACTAGGGTGCGATCGCCTACATTATGGCTTTCTAGAAATTTGCTGACGCTAACATCGTTGCCCAGCTCGTCTTTTGCTGTTGTTCCGCCACCTGCTCCACCCGTTGCAGGTGGAATAAAGTAATTGACAACAGGATACAATGCACCCAGGGCTACACCTGTGACAGTTCCAAAAGTTAGCAGGTTCATGAATTGACGTCGCCCCATATCGGGAACGTCCATAGATTCAGAAAATTGAGCCATAATCTACGCGCTCTTTCGTGTATTTTGTTAAGCGTGTTGACAAGAGTACTAATACTTGAGCATCTCCTGCCTGAGTCGAAATGCTAACGCCGACCGTGATGCTGTATTTCTTTGTTTCAAGATATATTTAGCATCCATTTTGTTAGCATTACATTTCTTTATATCCTTATCATACTTGAGTTACGGAACTTAACATCATAACTAAATGTAAAATCTATTTGAGCAAAACTATGACAGGACAGGAGTTACACCAACTATTGCTGGATAAATGGGGACATTCATACGATGTCCAGTTCCGTCGCACCCAGGGGAAAATCTTTCTGCAAGTCATGTGGAAGTATCTAGAGCAAGCTTCTTTCCCTATGAGTGAAACAGAATATCAAGAGCATCTGGAAAGTGTGGCGAATTATCTTCATGCTTTGGGTGGTGCGGTGCAGGTGCGAACATTTATTACCCAAACACGCGATCGCCCCCGGCTTGGCAAAGCTGTTAGTATCCCCTTAGATTTGGGAGAACGCGCATCTGAATGGATTATTTAATTTTATACCTGAACAATTTTCCTGCATCCTCAAAAATACTGGTGCTTAATTGCTGCGATCGCCATCCTTGGCATTGATGTTTCTAAACTCCAGAAGACTCACAGGAAACATTATTCCTCGCTTCTTGGTAGGAGGATTTAGTGTATTGAATACTCTGTCCCACAATCCCTGAATGCCATAATTTCCCTGAAAGCAAGTGTGATGAAGATCATGGAAATCTGATGGAATAAAAAATATTGACAAAGAACTATGACCTTCTAAATTATAAGCGTTCCCTATAATGCTCCATGCACAAAGTTGAGTGATGTCATATCCAAATATAAATATAGGTAAAATGTCTGTGAGCGTAACAATTACATATTCAATAAAACTCTTATGTCCAGCCACAAAACTTGAGGAATCACGAAATTCATGATGTTTAAGATGGATTTGTTGCAAGAACTTTCTGTGTAGTAGCCAATGGGCAACATAAAAACAAAAATCAGCAACTACTATTCTCATCAAAAACCATCCAAAATTGAGGATTAAGCTGTTTCCCCTATGAACTTCTGGGGCTAAATATAGAATTATTGATGCTGATATCAAAGCTTTGATTTCTCCTATAATGACACCTTTTACAGTGCAGATGGGAAATGATTGCTTTTTTACTTTCTTAACTCTTACTATCAGTTTATCTCTAAGAGAATCATTAGTTTTGATTATTTTTTCAATGAAAAACCCAATACTATAAAATGAAATAGAACCAATTAGCCAGTACAAACTAACTTGCATGATCAAGTTAGTTTCGGCTTTATTTAAAAACCAGTAAAAAACCTGCTGAACAATCGTGCAGCTAATAGCAATTTTTACATAAAACTCAAGTTCATAGCACATATTTAAGAAATATTGCATCTATCTATATAACCTCAATATTTATAGAAAATAATGTTTCTGGTTGCTGATATATTTTTTACTCTTCACAACTTGCACTGGAAGGATAAAGTCGAATACTTTCTTCAAGTAAGGTATCCATGAACATTTTGCGAAGAATATGCTGTATATGGATATGTTTTCCTGGCTTCACCTTGGTCAATGTCCGCAGCAACAAGTTAGATTCACCGAGACTTTCCACTCCATCTATTTGTGTAGATTCGAGGACATCTGAATAATTTGCTTTTAACTCTTGTCCTACTTCCTCAATTACTCTTGTAGATATGAGCTAGGTTGGAATTATAAGGTACGCCAACGTCAACTACTGCAAATATGTACTTGAAATTTGCCTTTTGCTTCTCCAAAAAACTCTGATATCTAGAGTGCAGCAGTTTTATTGTTTCCTGATACACCCTAGCAACTATGAAATAAAAGTATCTGATAAAGCCTTAGCTGTTATTCTTTCGCAGAATAATCATTCCGCGAGAGCGATCACAGGCAGAATCTTTATCAACGCAAGCTTTATACATCAGATGTACAGGGCATTTCCAAAAGCGTGTGTATCGCTTGGGATTTGTATCTGCAACGGTGATTTCCTGAGAACTAGGATTATAGTCTGCTAACAGTGAGAAGTGTCCCCCTTCTAGATTGGGGTTATTGTGAGCAATTTTGGTATTGAAGTTGAAAATATGAATGTCACTTGTATCGAAAACAGCTTTTTCTACAATTTCAATAAACTTCTCCATTGTCATTGATGGATTGTCAAAATATTCCATACTGACGGCAACTGGCAAGTTGGCATTCTGCACATATTTCACACAGGTATCGTATGTCTCCGCTAATGTCATTCCATCATCTAGAACCGAAGCAATTGGTAGTTTCGTGACATAGAAAATATCATCAACTGTGATGGGAAAGCCTAATGCAGTTGCAGCATAGGCGATTGCTGTGACATTACAGCAACGAATCGGTTGTTGAAATTCTGCCATCTGAATATTGTCAAAATCTTTCATTAAACATCTCCTACTTTTAAGCACAATAATTTATTTCAGCTTCCTGATTAGAAAGTGAAACACTAGTAAATTAGTTGCACGGACTTACTGGTTTATGACAATCCTAAAACCAGCGTGCTGATAAAAATTGGGGCGAAACCAGTTGCGGTAATACTTTAAAGCTTCTGTACCGTTAGTGATCCAACATCCACCTAACATCATATGATGTTTGGTATCAAAAAAGATAGCAGAATTGTCTTTATAAAGAAAGTGAGGTTTATATCCTGAAAGCGGATTTAAGTTATCACTCAACCATTCCCAAACATTACCCCGTAAATCGTACAATCCAGAGTGACTTTTAGCGGTTTCTAGCATTCCAACTGGACTAGGTGAGCCAAATCTTAAATTGAGATTATAATTTTCTATATCTTCTATTAAACCGTTACAATAAGTTGCTAAATGGTATTCAGCTTCACTCATTAAACGGGTATCTTTACCTTGCCAACGACAGTAAGCCATTGCTTCATAGTGATTGACTTCAACAGGCCAATCTAGAGGTAATTTAATTTCATCAAACATGGCTCGATATTTATAATTACCATTTTCAGGTAGCCAAAACTTGGGATATTTGATGTTGTTTTCCGTTTTCCAGCACCAAGATTCTTTATCCCAATAATCTTTATTTTCGTAGCCTCCATCCTTGACAAAATAGAAAAAATCGGCATTGGTAATCAGATATTGACTGGCTAAAAAAGGTGCAACTTCAACAGTGCGATCGCCATAATCAATATCCCATCCATAGGTATGATCATCAAAGGCTTTACCTATTTTTACTACACCCCCAGATACTTCTACCATTTCATTTTGGGGTGTATAACCATTACAAGGTGCGTATTCCCAATTTTGCGGACGTTTAACCCTAGAAATTGGTAGTTGGCGAATTAACATCGAAGAAGTTTCAATGTGAATACGCTGGTGTTCTAGTCCCATCATTAAAGCCCATAGGGGATGATTAGGACGAATTGGTAAATCAATTGCAGTTGTTTGAATAAATTGTGAAATTACCTCATAGGCTTTTTGGCGATATTCCCAAACCTTTGCAACTTGTGGCCATTCTAAATGCGCGATCGCTTGATTTAATTCCTGTGGTTTTTCTGGATCAACGCCAATTTCAAACAGGATTTCATAGTCTGAATTAAGGCGTTTTTCTAATAAACCTACCTGGATTAACTTATTGATGTAAAAAACAGGCGAATGACCCAGATAAAAAATGAGAGGATTTCTGAGAGGGTCGGGGTTAAGATAAAATGTTTCTTCGCCGACTAGACTTTCCAAAAGTCTATCTTCCAGTCGCCAAGCATTATCAAAGTAATCGAAAATATCTTGGTTATTGCAACTATCAAGTTTTAGCAGTTCAGTAGATTGAATAATTTTCATTACTTTTATCAGTTTTTGATGGCATTTAGAGTTTTTTGATAGTTGTCTGGATCTGTTCTTAATTCGATATGCAAAAAATCTATTCCCTCTTGCTCTAAAAGTTCTAGAATAGCTCTCTCTCAATATCTGCGTCAGCGTCAAGATAAGAATAACAATCCCCAAACTCTGTGGGATCAAAAGATTTGGGGATAAAGAGGAAAGAATTAGGTAAGATATATCCGTAAATTAACTCATAATTTTCGTATTTTAAATTACGTTTTAATTTTCGGAAATTCCTCCGTGGGTTCTCAGTTTTGAGCTATATTTTCATCCATGAAACAATAAGATTTAAGCTTGACAAAGAATCAAGCCAAACCACTGCTTGGGGTCTGTCCAAGTCTTGATGGTCTTCAGTCCTTGTACCTCCAGTTCTTTTTGGATATTTTCTAAATCGAACTTGCGAGAAATTTCAGTGAGAATGCTTTCTCCAGCTTCCAAGAAAACTTTGCAATCTAAAGCTTCTAGAGATACCCAATGGCTCTTTTGGCAATGCAGATACATTTCAATTTGAGCGTCGGCTTGATTATAAATGGCTTGATGAGTAAATAAATTGAGGTCAAAATTACCTTTAAACCGCCAATTTAAATGGGAGAGCATATTCAAATTAAAAGCAGATGTTACTCCTTGATTGTCGTTGTAGGCTGCTTCTAAAATATCTTTGGGTTTTTGTAAATCTAACCCTAGTAAAAAGTAATCACCTGGGTTTAAAGCATCAGCAACTTGTTGTAAAAACTTCTCCGACTCTTGGGGATTGAAATTCCCTATCGAACTTCCCAGAAAGGAAATAATCCGCGAGAGGGAAGCATTAGAGGCTAGTTTGATTAATGTTTGTTCGTAAGTTCCTACTAAGCCATTAATCGATAAATTAGGGTACTTTTTTTGCAGCTTCAGGACACTAGCTTTGAGGATTCCACCACTAACATCAATTAGTACATATTTACATAAACTGGACTTTTTTTGATAAGCATCTAACAGGAAAATAGTTTTGGTAGAACTACCGCTTCCTAACTCTATCAATTCAGATTTACCAGTGATTTGAGCAATTTCATCGGCATATTGACGCAATATCCAAGCTTCTGTTCTGGTGGGATAATATTCTGGTAATTCACAAATTTGTTCAAATAATTCCGAGCCGCGATCATCATAAAAATATTTTGGTGGTAAATTCTTTGGTGTTTGTTTTAATCCTTGAATTACATCATCACCATCATTTTTGAAATATTGATGATGCTCTGCAATAATTGTTAAAGACTTTGTTAGCATTATGCAATTACCTGGACAATTGGACATGAACCATATTAGGAAGATTTCAAATTAAAATTTTAAACCCAGTATCTATTTTATAAAAAATTAATATACTCTTTATCCAATTAATATTTTACCTAAAAATTTAATTGGATAAAGACATTTTTGCTTAAAAACATCTTTTTTGAAGCCAGGGCAGGGTTTGATATTGTCAGAGCTATGATTACTTATTATTTTCGGAATTTACTGCCATTTCAACAATTTTTAATAAATTATTTATGAGCAAATAAATTTATGTGAGTGAAAAATATGGCTTGGGTAGATATAGCAAAACCCAAACTATTTTTATTCTTGTTTCGATTAATAACTGAACTCTATTGAATAACTAATATTATCT
>NZ_JAYGGZ010000013.1:0-76258 GCF_034931465.1 Anabaena sp. UHCC 0399
TGAAGAGGCAATATCATCCTACGACCAAGCTGTGAAATTTAAACCAGATTTTCACGAAGCTTGGTACAATAAAGCTTGCTGTTACGCCATTGAAAATAATATTGAAAAAGCAATAGAAAACCTGCAAATAGCTATTAATTTTAATCCTGAAGAATGTCGTGAATGGGCAAAAAATAATTCAGATTTTGATAGCATTAGAGACGATGAACGGTTTAAAGCCTTAATGCAAAAATAAATAGCTTTTAATGCAATAGAGATATATTCATATATCGAGGGAATACAAATAGAATGCCAGAAACAATAAATATTGAACAGGCTGTGATAAATAATCTACGCATTCTTTCCAATGAAAAACAACAGGAAGTGCTAGATTTTGTTGAATTTCTCGTTCAAAAAACCGCAAAAAATCACCAATTAGCAAGCGAAAAATCACCACAACCAGTAAACCAGTTATCTCTTAAAGAAATTGCCAAGCTACCCATAGCAGAACGCCACAAAATACTAGAATCTTATATAGCAGCTACAGCCGAAGATTTTTTAACAGACCCAGAATTAACGAATTTCTAACTGTTTCTCACCCAATCACGGAAGTTTCTTGTCATCGCCATCACACCAATTCGCTGACTTTCTTCTAAAAATCTAGGAATTTCAGTTAAATTCAACTGGTTAAACATCGGTGAACTATTACACTCTATATATTGCCCTTGTTGCAGTTGATAAATATAAAGTAATCCATCATCATAACGCCACAATTCAGCCACACCCAAAGAAGCATAAATCTGGAATTTATCTAGTGAAGAACTAGTCAAATCTATTTCTACTACTAAATCTGGTGCTGGATCAGTATTTAAATCAATCTCCGTTTTATTCCTCATCAATACTGCATTACAAATATAGTAGCTGCCATCAGGTTCAGCACCACGCTGCAAATCTTCCCGTTTAAATGTTGTAGAACCCGCCGGAAGAATTTCTAAATTTAACTCTTCTCCTAGCACAAAAATCAGGCGTTCAATTAAACATTTCCAATACTCATGGGGGAAAAGTGGGGTCATGATTTCCAGCATTCCTTGGTCATAAGTCATTCGGGAAGTCCGGTCTTCTCCCATATCAGCTAGCATCGTTTCAAAAGTCTGCCAGCTAATATTCCTCAACACAACTCTTTGTTCTGAAGCGTTACGCGTAGTGACCATTGCTGGATGAAATAAGGCAATTGTATGAGTTGATTATAATCCTGAAATTAATTGCTGATAAACTAAGAGATATTCATAAATAAAATCACAGAGTAAATCTCTACTCACTTAACGCAAAATTATGAATGGTGAATTGATTAAATTGATTTATGAAATTGAACTGCAACCAGGAGAAAAATTGCATCTCCCAGAATCAATCCTAAACAGTATTACTACCGGATGTTGGGTAATTACCATCCAACAAAAAGCAGAAACACTTGAAAAAATCCGTAGTCATGATGCCTTTTTGAAAGGTTACGCACCAGAAGACGAAGGACTTTATGATGACTATCCAAGCAGGTGAGTTTTGGGTAGCAGACATTCCCTTTACCAGTGGTGGCGGTTCTAAAAAGCGTCCTGTGCTGGTTTTGTGGTTAGATGGGGATGATGTTGTCGCAGCAATAGTTACATCTGCTAAACCGCGCACACAAACTGATGCGGTTCTCAATGATTGGTCTGCAAGTGGCTTGCGTGTTGCTTCAACTGTGCGGCTGTCTAGATTAGATTGCTTGGAAAAGTCTTTGTTAATCACCAAAATCGGGCAAATTTCTGGATCAGATGCAAAGCGGCTAAAAGAAATATGGGATATGTACATTAAGCCTCAGTTTTAAACTAGGAATTAACCGCGATCGCCCCCACTCCCCTAAGCAACCCTCAAAAGATTGAGTTTGCACCCCTAGCACTGTTGTAAAATAGACAGTAGAAGGATTCGGGGGGCCAGTTAACTGGTCGAAACGCCTATAGAAACTATTTTCGGTAATCTTCAGGGTTTAAAGTCCAGTCAGCTGAAACAACTACAGCGACTGTACCACCAGCGCATACCAGGCGATCGCATCACCACGCCTGAGTTCTCCCAGCGTCTGGCAGCAATTAGCACGGAAATTAATCAACCTGTGTGTGCCTACGTCAACCGTCGCGGACAAGTGATTCGTGTTGGCGTAGGCACACCGCGTCAAACGCAAATCCCGCCAATGGAATTGCCACGTTATGGTGCAGAACGTCTTAGTGGTATTCGTTGTCTAGCCACCCATCTCAAGGCAGAACCGCCAAGTGAAGGGGCTTTAACAGCAATGGCAATGCAACGTTTAGATGCCTTAGTGGTAATAAATATTACTGGGACTGGCTTCACACGGCGCGGTGGTGGGGCTACAGGTTACGTTAAAGAAGCTTATTTAGCTCATCTAGTCCCTCAAGATGCCCGTGCTTTGATTCCTAGTGCAGCGATCGCAGGATCAAATAATGGTCAGTCTCCCAGTTGGAGCATATCACCACCACTAGACTTAGATCATCTGGCAGACCAAGATTTCATGGACTTGGTGGAAGGACTCGAAGAAGAGTTCCGCCGGGAATTCGTCGCCCAGGAAGTAGATGCTGACCATGATCGCGTGTTAATTGTGGGTGTAATGACTGAGCAAATATCACTACAGCAATTCCACGATACCGTAGCAGAATTGGCGCGGCTGGTGGATACGGCTGGCGGTGATGTATTACAGACAGTACAACAAAAGCGATCGCGCATTCATCCCCAAACCGTCATCGGTGAAGGCAAAGTCCAAGAAGTTGCCCTCACAGCCCAAACATTAGGATGTAACCTCGTCGTCTTTGACCGCGCCCTCTCACCCGCCCAAGTCCGCAACTTAGAAGCGCAAATTGGTATCCGCGTAGTTGACCGCACCGAAGTTATCTTAGATATCTTTGCTCAACGCGCTCAATCCCGCGCCGGTAAGTTGCAGGTAGAATTGGCACAGTTAGAATATATGCTGCCCAGACTCACCGGCAGAGGTCAAGCAATGTCTCGACTGGGGGGTGGTATAGGGACTCGCGGCCCTGGTGAAACTAAATTAGAAACCGAACGCCGCACAATTCAAAGACGTATTTCCCGACTACAACAAGAAGTTGATCAATTACAAGCCCACCGTTCACGCTTACGCCAAAGACGACAACATCAGGAAGTTCCCTCAGTGGCTTTGGTTGGTTATACCAATGCTGGTAAATCTACCCTGTTAAATGCTCTCACCAATGCGGAAGTTTACACAGCAGACCAATTATTTGCAACTCTTGACCCCACTACACGCCGTTTAGTGATTCCTGGTGACGAGAATGGACAAACCCAAGAAATTCTGATTACAGATACTGTAGGGTTTATCCATGAGCTACCACCATCACTAATGGATGCCTTCCGTGCCACTTTGGAAGAAGTAACAGAAGCGGATGCCCTATTACACCTAGTAGATTTATCCCATCCGGCTTGGTTGAGTCATATTCGCTCAGTTCGGGAAATTCTCGCCCAAATGCCAATAACTCCCGGCCCGGCGTTAGTGGCTTTTAACAAAATTGATCAAGTAGATAGCCAGACTCTAGCTTTAGCTCAAGAAGAGTTTCCCCTAGCCGTGTTTATTTCAGCAAGTCAGCGTTTAGGATTAGAAACCCTACGTCATCGCCTTAGCCAGTTGATTCAATACGCTGTTGACCTGCGGTAAACACGTAGCATAAGCAAAGTTATAATAATGTCGTAGCTATTATGCTTACGGCATTTTTTATATATAAATAAAATTTGTCTATCCCATTCAGCCGATTGTGCTGATGTGGAATTTACGTGATGACAATCTTGGGAAAAGGATGCTAGAACAAGTAGTCAATTGATATGTAAAAAGAACTACTACATAAAGATTAAAAGTAACTTTTTAGTTTAAATCAGGACTTACGCAAAAACTCTCTCAAACCCTTATTTCTCTGTGTTTTCTGCGTCTCTGTGGTATGCGCTACGCGCACGCTACGCGAACGTTATTCCGTAATTTGTGCGTAAGTCCTATAAATCTCAAAAAACACACTAACTACTAAAATTATTAAACATAAATAATTCTATCCTATCAAGTTCACAATCATCGAAGTTCAGAGATATCAAAGTTCAAGTTCTATTGGCAGGAGGTCATCAGTACACATTTTATGTAAAATAAGATATCACTATATTAAATAATCTTGGCTTTCCCAGACTTGGGTTGATAAATTAACACTAAAAAATGGCTAAAACAATTTTTAAACCCGTTGATCCACATAACAATAGTATTGTATTTTTCCTAAGCCGATATATGCACGAAGTACTGCCTGTGAGTTACTCTTCTAAAGATTTTGCTAATAGTCGCTTCACGATCAATGGTTGGATTTGCCGAGGGCAAAATTCAATAAAAATGGGTAAATTCGGACAAGTAAACGAAGATTTAGCTTGGGCAGAGTTATGGCTAAACTGCCTCATACTTCTCTCACTTCTATTGCCCTAACTTTTTTAGTTATGAATATTTCTACCCTGCTATTAAGGCTTTTTTGTATCTTTTTCTGTTACTTTTTCAAAACCACTTTTTTATTAGCAATCCTGATAAACAGGAGAATTTTAGAGAACAAAAACTTATATTTTTGCCTGCCTGACTACTTAGTCAATTTTTCTCTTCCCTTTTCATGACTTTTCAGCAAACCCTATTTACAGATGTTTTTAGCATAACAGGTAAGGAAGAACCCCTTTTATTTTGTTATAACTTCACACACAACTGATTTTTTGTATTCTTTTAAAGAATATATAAATTGATGTGTTTCAGTAATAACACTGTATTTTAAAAATGAATACAACTAGCACTATCACTGAGAAATAACTAGTTTTTATATAATTTTATTGTTAATTAAATCTTTGATAAAGCTAAGGAATAAATTCCTTACTTTGGTAATTTTTTATGCCAAATTGTATTCAGCAATTCTAGTAAAAAAATCTGATTTTTTGTTAATCCTAGATTTTAACTAAGGACAAAAGAGAAAATGTCAAAATATTCAAAATCAACATTATGCCACATAGCTTTGGGTTTAATGACATTTGCTGTGATTGGAACAGGGCAGATTACCATTGCAGAGGCTAAGAATGACAAGAACAGTTCTCAAGCATCTCCAGCACCAGCACCAGCACCAGCACCAGCATCAGCACCAGCACCAGCACCAGCTACGAGCTTTGGATTCCAAAATATCACGGGCAATAGTGTTGTTAATGCTGCAACAGGTGAAAGTCAACTATTTTTAGATATTACTCAAAGCAGTCAATCAAACCAGGTTTTATTTACCTTCAATAACTTTGGACAACAAGCCTCTTCAATAACCCAAATTTATTTTGACCAAACCACGAATTTGTTAAAAAGTATCGCGTCAATAACTAATAGCGGTAGTGGTGTGGATTTCGTAATTCCCAAGAAAATAGGTACACTACCCGGAAGTAATAATGCTCCTGGAGGCAGTTTTAACTCAGACTTTTCCATTGAGGCTAATCAACCAGTCTCGCAAATGGGTGTGAACCCTGGGGAATTTGTTAGTGTACTTTTTAATCTAGACACCAACATCACATTCAATGATGTTATTAATAGCCTAAAAAGTAGTGCCTTACGTGTTGGATTCCATGTTCAAGCATTTGGTGATGGTGGAAGTGAAGCTTTTGTAAATAAGTCAGCTGCAATAATACCAGCACCAGCACCCACACCAGAGCCAGCACCAGCACCCACGCCAGCACCAGCACCAGCACCAGAGCCCGTACCCACACCAGCACCCACACCAGAACCCGCGCCCACTCCAGCACCAGCACCCACACCAGCATCCCCACCCACAACTTACTATCAACCCACTCCAGTTGTATCTACGCCTAGAACTGTCCCTGAACCTAGCGCGATCGCCGCTTTAGGCTTGTTTGCAGCAGGTGCTTTCAAAGCTAAGAAAAAAAATAATCATGGCAACTCACAAATTTAAAAAACTCTGTTAAAGCATCATGAAAATATATGGGTTGAGAAGTATTGATACACTTGTCAACCTATTTTTTTGTTCAAACAATTCCTGACGAAGTAACTCAAAAGTTATTGAGCAAAATATTACATCATGGCGACTGTGATTCTTGCTCACAACCAGATTCATTCGTCATTTTGACTAAACTTCAAAAGTAAAGCTTAAAATTAATAAATATTTAAATAAATTGAGGACTTTATGGCTGCTAAGGTAGAAATTTACACTTGGATGACTTGCCCATTCTGCATCCGCGCCAAAAATTTGCTGACTCAAAAAGGTGTTGAATTTACTGAATACAGTATTGATGGAGACGAAGCAGCACGGGCTAAAATGTCAGAAAGAGCAAATGGAAGACGTTCTTTACCACAAATTTTTATCAACGATCGCCATGTGGGTGGTTGTGATGATATCCACGCTTTGGAAGCTAAAGGCAAGCTAGATGAATTATTAGCAAGTAGCTAGTAAGTAGAGAGTCGGGAATAGGGTAAAAACCAAACAAATAAATCAAACTCTCTTTCCTGTCACCTGTCCCCTGTCACCTATCACCTGTATTTCTTGAGATAATCTAAATTGACTATCCTGGGAATGTTCTGGCGATTGAGGCAAAAAGTGTGAAACTGGCTTTTATTATTGATCCCATCCATCAGCTTGACCCGTGTCATGATACAAGCGTTGCTTTGATGGAAACAGCACAAATTTTGGGACATGAAGTGTGGGTAACTCAGGTTAACTGGCTGAGTGTAGTAGACAGCAAGGCTTGGGCGATTTTACAGCAGGTGGAAATTACACCAGTGGAGTTGCTAGAGGGACGCTGGAAAGCAGCGAATCCTTGGTATAAGTTGAGCCAGCGTCCCTTCGTGTCTCTGGAAACGATGGATGCCGTATTTATGCGGACAGATCCACCTGTCAATGATTCTTACCTCTACGCTACTTATATTCTGGATTACATTGACCAAAATAAAACTTTGGTGATCAATAATCCCAGTGGTATTAGAGACGCAAACGAAAAAATGTATGCCCTCCAGTTTACCAATGCCATTCCAGAAACCATTGTGAGTGCTGATAAGGAGTTAATTCGCCAATTTGTTGCAGATAAAGGAGCAGCGATTATCAAGCCACTAGGTAATAAAGCTGGGGAAGGAATTTTATTTTTGCAGTCAGGCGATCGCAATTTTAATTCTATAGTTGAACTCAGTACCTACCAAGGTCGATTACCAGTCATGGTACAAACTTATTTACCAGAGGCTAAAGAAGGAGACAAGCGGATTATCCTCCTCAATGGAGAGCCTATTGGCGCACTCAATCGTCTATCTAGTGGGAGTGATTTTCGCAACAATATGGCAACTGGCGGTACAGTGGCTAAAACCGACATCACCCCCAGAGAGTACGAAATCTGCTCCCAAGTAGCTGCAAAATTGCGTCAAGACGGTTTAATTTTTGTGGGTATTGATGTGATTGGCGGTTACTTGACGGAAGTAAATGTCACCAGTCCCACCGGATTGAGAGAAATTGACAGGCTGGATGGTACTCGCCTTGCTCATCAAGTCATTAAGTGGATCGCGCAAACTTTGCAAAAATAAAAAACTAAAATAACTGACATTTATTGCCACATCTGTAATTTGCTCTATCCTGAAGTTACGGCAAGGCAAGTTTTTTCTAGGCAATACGACAAAGCCGTTGGTTCACGAATCAACATCAACCAAGATTGATGTTGATTTGTTAACAAACAGATATTTACGCAGATAGCAACAATACTGCTAACCACTGCATTTTCCCTATCTCTCTGCTTGAGAATTAACAGATTTTATATAGCACTCAGCCTGACCTAAGACTACAAATTTTAATAATCTCAAATCTAAACTCTTAATTCCGTGGTGGTGTGCGTCGCCTCTGGAGAAAGTCAGGAATATCTAAACCAGACTTTTCTTTAGGCTCTGGAGTGACTGCTGGTGGATTAGCAGCTGGTGGCTGCGAAGATTGCCGTTTAGGTGGAGTTGTTACACGGGCATTAGCTACACTCTGTTGGGGTGCTGCTTGTATTTCCCCAGTAAATCCAGTAGCAATCACAGTAATTCTGACCTCACCTTGTAGCCTGTCATCAATGACTGCACCAAAAATAATATTAGCGTTAGGATCAACAACTTCGTAGATCGTCTCTGCGGCAGCATTGACTTCATGTAGAGTCAGATCGCTACCACCAGTAATATTAAAGACAACTCCTCTAGCTCCTTCAATAGAACATTCTAACAGTGGTGAAGAAATAGCGGCGATCGCAGCTTCTCTCGCTCTTGATTTTCCAGAACTCACACCAATTCCCATCAACGCCGATCCTGCATCAGCCATTACAGCACGAACATCAGCAAAGTCTACGTTTACCAAGCCAGGAATCGTAATGATATCGGAAATACCTTGCACACCTTGACGTAATACATCGTCTGCATAGCGAAAAGCTTCTTGCACTGGTGTTTGTTCAGGAATCACTTCCAATAGCTTATTGTTAGGAATAATAATTAGTGTATCAACCCTGCTTTTGAGTCCTTCAATACCTTGCTCTGCCTGGGTAGTACGGCGACGACCTTCAAAGACAAAAGGACGTGTCACCACACCAACAGTTAGTGCGCCCATTTCTTTCGCTATTTCTGCGACAATGGGCGCAGCACCAGTACCAGTGCCACCTCCCATACCAGCAGTAATAAACACTAAATCAGCACCCTCTAAAGCTGTAGCAATTTCATCCCTCGATTCTTCTGCGGCCTTTTGACCAATAGCCGGATTACCACCAGCCCCTAAACCTCGTGTGAGTTTTTGTCCAATTTGTAACCGACTAGGCGCACCTGCTAGAGTCAAAGCTTGGGCATCCGTGTTAATTGACCAAAACTCTACCCCAGAAACATCAGATTCAATCATGCGGTTCACCGCATTTCCACCACCACCACCTACACCTATCACTTTAATATTGGCTACCCGTCCTGGAACAATCTCACCAATTCTGCCACTTTCAGTATTAATTTTCTTGCTGTCGTGGTTTTGTGCAAAATTCAGTCCAGAATGATTAAAGGGGTTAGATGCGTTTACTGCTAAGGAGAAACCAGGTTGCCCCAAAGATTGGGAGTTTTTATAGGTAAGCTCTTGGTTATTATCAAGTGTCATTGGATTCAGAAAGGTAGATAAACGACTTTATTTCCGATGTTATTTGCCTAGAAGTCAACTATAGTTCGACATAGCCAAAATTTATGGCACTGTTATTTATTGTTGTCACCACTTCCAGCCTTAATAGGATTGTCAGTGGGAAACTTGGCTATGGTATAAGCTACAAAGGCAGCTGGTCGCACAGCTAATTCTAGAGAAGTATACCTATATTCACCTAAAATTGATCTGTATAACTTCAACAAGATATTAATATTTTTGCCACATTGTCGATTTTGCATAGTATACCTTTGGCATACACGATACACTTTCTTTGTTAAGGGTGGAAATTGATCACTGCTATTACTATTCACACTATTGCTTTTTATCTTACTTACTGTGGTCTGTACTAGACATTAGTTGTGTTTATTTTTACAGATTTTAGAAAAGTAATACTTGTAATAAATGTTTTTGATTCCTTGATGATTAGTTCTAGGGGTTAAATCTAAGCACTTAGACATACATTTAATAAAAATACTACTAAAACATCTCTAAAAATTATGAGTTTATAACACAACTTGCAAATATAAGCCACAGTATGTCTTATCTGCCTTAATAATATAGTTTATAGGTTTCACAATTGGGAATAATTCCAAGTTTTGGCAAAAATTAGTTCTATAACTGTGGTTCATCAGGGAATTCCCCAAAAAGAGAGACTCTGCTTATCAGTTATAGAACAGTCTACTGCTAGTGCAATATGGCGAAATTAAATATATAGTTCTAAGCCTTAAAAGTCTTGAAGTACAGGCTGTTTAAATGTTGCATTCAGTGTAGCGGTACTAAGGATTTGAAGAGTTAATGATCTCCTTTTTTTGGATCATATGTACTAATGGAGAGTCAGGGTTTGTCAAGTCAATGTACTCGATTTCACTGGGGTTGAGTTTTTTGGGTAAGTTACGCATTCTAGCAAGTAAATTAATCTGCTCAGGCAATTGAGGACTGAAAGCCCCGATATAGACATTTCCTATTTCTGTTTTCAATCTTAAGTTTGTAGGGTCTTGGCAATCAATTTCCGTAATTTTGACGGAACTTTGACTGACATAGGAATACAGTTGATTCCAGTATGAGCCGTATTTTTCTGGTAATCCAATCACTTTCAGACTAGGCAATTTAAAGTCAGGATTTATCAGTATATATTTTTCTAAAGGTATCCAAATCCCATTTGCGTCTAATAAACCTGTACTATCTTTATTAGTATTTCCTTGTTCCTTAGTTTTTTGCGCTACCGCTACAGGTACTCTTTCCTCAATTTCGATCATTAATCCTGGAGGAAAAAGGCGACGGTTAACAGTCGCTTGTGCAATAGTAGGCTGTTTCTTCAAGGATTCTGCAATAACAGAGGGTTGAATCCGCCATAAAGACTGAGGATAAGATAGTTGTAACACCGACCGAACCGCCTCTTGTGAAAGTGATTGATTACCTGATGTTATCAATACTTGTTTAGGTGTTTTTAACACCCATATCGGTTGGATAGCCACCCACAGCAAACCACCAGCTAGTCCACTGATGGCAATGCTACGCCAAATCGTTTGCAAAATTTTTACTTGGCGTTGTCGGCGTAATTTTTGGCGCCGTTGGGCTAAATCTTTGCGAGAAACAGATACAATCTCAGGCATTAATACCTCATCTTTAGATTACAGGCTAAATTCATTGTTAGGCTTAAATTCTCGGTCAAGTTCAGTATAAATACTGTCATGAACTAGCTGCCTTGTTTAAAAGTGGTGTGATTGCTAGTAACACTTTACAGCAACCCTAACAAAATTCAGGTGTAATCCTTATCTCGGATGTAGCTTGGGGTGTCAACTATCAATTACAGAACTCCTAATCAAGCAAGCCAAAAATAAACTGTCAAAAATTTTACGTTTAAAAATTTTACGTTTAAAAAATATAGTGCCAAGTATTGCGATCCTATCCGTATATCTCACGCACACGAGAACTACTATGTTGTCAATCCCAGAATAATTTCAAGTTGTCAGAAGATTACTTAAGAAGCTGTTGTCAGAAATAAGTGATAATTTTCATGACAAATAAATAATAAAATACGAATAATTACATACGGGGTATCACTAAAAGTTAGAGATAATTAGTGTCTAAGAAGACAGAAAATAGCATCTACATCTGCAAATGGGAAATACATTAAACTTGTCGCGCTTTTACAAAGCGTGTAATCCTAGCTACACATTGAATATGAGTGTGAAGTTAGATCAGCAATACTATATAGATTTTGCTGATGTGCGTGGATGCAAGATTGTCGAAGAATTACAACGTACAATCAGTCGTATTTCTCCTGACGAGCCTACCTGTCAGTTGTTTACAGGTCATATTGGTTGCGGTAAGTCAACAGAGCTACAACGCCTCAAAGCAGAGCTAGAACTAGCAGGATTTCATGTAGTTTATTTTGAGTCCAGCCAAGACTTAGACATGGCAGATATTGACATCAGTGATATTCTACTGAGTGTGGCTCGTCAAGTTAGTGTCAGTTTAGAAGCAATTGGTATCAAGCAAAAACCAGGCTATTTTACCAATTTATTTAGAGAAATAGGCGATTTTTTGCAAACACCCATAGAACTTTCAGGAGAAGCCGAATTTTCCTTGGGTATTGCCAAAATTACAGCTAAAACCAAAGATAGCACTCAGTTACGCAATCAACTGAGACAGTATTTAGAACCTCGTACCAATAGCATCCTGCAAGCGATTAATGAAGAGATATTAGAAAAAGCAATTGAACAGCTAAAGTTACGGGGTCAAAAAGGACTAGTAGTAATTGTAGATAACTTAGATCGAGTAGATATGCGTCCAATGGCATCTGGACGAACGCAACCAGAATATCTCTTCATTGATAGAGGCGAACAGTTACGCCGACTTAAATGTCATCTAGTTTACACTATTCCACTGGCATTAATTTTCTCTAATGAGTACGAAGCACTCAAAAATCGCTTAGGTGGGGGTATTGCACCCAAGGTTTTACCAATGGTACTGGTGCGACAAAGAGATGGTAGTGATTATGAACCAGGGATGTCTCTACTGCGCCAGTTGGTTTTAGCAAGAGCTTTTCCAGAATTTACCTCTAATGACCGGGAGCAATTTATTAGAGAGTTATTTGATTCACCAGAAACTTTAGATCGTTTATGTCGTGTCAGTGGTGGACACATACGTAATTTATTGGGGTTACTTTACAGTTGTCTGCAAAGACAAGATCCGCCATTTTCCAGAGACTGTTTAGAAGCTGTCATTAAAGATTACCGTGATGATCTGCTATTAGCAATTGATGAATGTCAGTGGGAATTGCTATTTGAAGTAGTACAACAGCAGAGTGTTAAAGGAGAGTCAGACTACCAGAGTTTGCTCAGAAGTATGTATCTGTTTGAATATCGAGATCCTAGAGGTCGTTGGTTTGGTATTAGCCCTGCATTAGCAGAGACAGAAAAAGTTGTTGCTTGGCAAAAAGTTAAGTAAGAAAACAATAGCTTAAGCAACTCAATACGCAAAATTCAAACTTAAAATCCTCAACTTTATGGAAGTTTGAATTATGATTAATTTTAAATTGGTACAAGCACGCTGCAAAAGCAATTATCCATTTTTTGACACAACACATTTTTATGTGTAAATCGTTGGATGAATAAAAGTGTAAAAGGCTAACTATGCCTTTTACATTCTGCCGTGGTGAAATTTTTGTATTTTATTTCTATTTCTAAAGTTTATAACTATGACACAATGCCAACTGACGACAGCGATCACTAATAATAATCAGCATTCTCTACAAAGACTAATTAGGTCTATTAAGCTTTCTAAAGACCAATTTGCTCTAATTTTAGTACGTTGTAATTATAAACATCTACGAGAGCAAATGCTAAATGAACTACGCTCTCAAAGTCAAGATATGAATATCAGAGAGCTATTTTTGCCCTCATCTACTACCACCTTACATACAACCATATCCTCAGAACTATTTCTAGAACAACCTGCTGTTGCTACAGATTCATTACCATCATCT
The DNA here is from genome assembly GCF_034931465.1 of Anabaena sp. UHCC 0399. Classification (NCBI taxonomy): domain Bacteria; kingdom Bacillati; phylum Cyanobacteriota; class Cyanophyceae; order Nostocales; family Nostocaceae; genus Anabaena; species Anabaena sp. UHCC 0399. The sequence goes on from NZ_JAYGGZ010000013.1 coordinate 13,216, forward strand.
GTAATGGTTTTTGGTCTAGAGTCAATCATTTCTCTTGATGATTTAATTATTGGTATTAATCAAGCACGAGATATCTATGCAGCTACTTTCCCTTTTCCGCTAGTATTATGGCTACAAGATGAAGTAGCATCATCACTTTCTAGGTTAGCACCTGATTTTAAAAGTTGGGCAGCAACCACAATTAAATTTGAACTTGCAAAAGAAGATTTAATTGCCTTAATTAGGGAAGAAACTGAGTCTTTATTTGCTAGAGTGTTAGAAACAGGTGCTGATAAATTTATATCTAATGCTGCTCTTAATTTAGACCCTAAGTCGCAACACCGTCACGAAATAGAGTCAGCTCGTAATGATTTACTGCGCTTATATAGTTTGCAATTAGAACCGGGACTAGAAGCTAGCTTAGAATTTGTTTTGGGAAGAGATAAATATGCAAATGATCAAATTAATAGTGCTTTAGCTCATTACCAAAAAAGCCTAGCTTTGTGGCAGAGGGAAGCAAGAAAGCTAAGAGATTTAGGTGCTGTCAAGTGTCATTACTCTCATGAGCTTTGGCAGGCAATCATATCATTTCACCTGGGTTTGTGTTATCGCCGGATGGCAGATTTACACCGAGGTAGTAAGAGTAGCTATTGGCAACGTGCTTTGTTATGGTTTCAACAATGTCTAGAGATATTGGCAGAAGCGCAAAGAGAAGATTTAGTTGCTAAGTTTATTCTTTCAGCCTGTGAAATGTTACAACACTTACAAGGCTGGGAAGAATTAAAGATATTAACTCACAAATCTTTAAAATTACATAAAATATATGGTTTCCCAGCACAAATTGCTCAAGATTATAGCTTTTTAGCTGCGATCGCAATTACGGAATCTAATTGGATATTAGCTCATGAACTAGTCACTTCATCCCTAGCGATCGCAGAACAATCCTCAGAAATTTCTCCCCACCAAGAAAGTAGATATCTATTATTATTAGCCAGAACACAATGGCATTTAGGAAAGCCAGAAGAAGCAATTAGTAACCTAGAATGGGCTAAGGTAGTTTGTGAAGTACACCATGAACCTTCACTTTATTTGGAAATTTTAGACGAGTTGCGATCGCTCTATTTTATCGAACGGCATGACTATCTAGAAGCATTTAAAATCAAACAAGAAAAAATTCAAATTGAGCATCAATATGGCTTTCGTGCTTTTATTGGTGCTAGTCAATTACAACCACAACGTTACAAAATAAACTCAGTTTTAGAATCTCAAAAAATAGCATCTATTCCTGATGATATTGCCCAGGAAATAGCTGTATCTGGAAGACAGCAAGATATTCATCGTTTAATTGAAAGAATTACTCGTTCTGATTATAAACTTACCATAGTTCATGGCCCATCTGGAGTTGGCAAAAGCTCAATTTTGAAAGCAGGTTTAGTCCCTGCTCTTATGGGAAAAGTTATTGGTGATCGTATCCCTTTATCCATTGTTTTATCTGCGTATACTGATTGGATTTCTGCTTTAGGAAACTGTGTTAATCAAGCGATCTCACAGACAGATATCTCAAGTTTAGTTGAATTTACTCCGACTAGTATTATTGAAAAAATTCGCTTAATTGTTGAACGAAATTACACAATAATTATTATTCTTGATCAGTTTGAAGAATTTTTCTTTATTAATCATGTTGATCAAAGAATGAATTTTTATTATTTTTTGAGTCAATGTTTGAATATTCCTTATGTAAAAATAATTATTTCTTTGAGAGAAGATTATTTACACTATTTATTGGAATTTGAACGTCTTAGTAAGAGTAGTAGTGAAATTTTATATGATTTAAGTGTAATCAACCAAAATATTTTAGATAAAGATATTCGCTATTATTTAGGAAATTTTTCGATTGAGGATGCTTTAAGTATTATATGTAGCTTTACTCAAAACTCTCACTATGAAATGAGCAGTGAACTAATTAACAAACTAGTACAAGATTTAGCAGGAGATATAGGAGAAGTACATCCAATTGAATTGCAAATAGTAGGCGCACAATTACAAGCAGAGAATATTACAACTTTAGAAAAATATAAACTTTGTGGTGGCTCGAAAAAATTAGTAGAGCGATGGTTAGAAGAGGTTATCAAAGATTGTGGGATAAAAAATGAAGCGTTAAGTTGGCAATTATTATTTGAGCTAACTGATGAAAAAGGTACACGTCCATTAAAAAATAAAATTGATTTTGCCCACGTCATCGAACAATATAGTAACGCAATATCCGATTTTGATTCATCTGGAGACTTAATTTTAGAGATTTTAGTCGGTTCAGGGTTAGTATTACGTTGGCGAGAAGAAACAGGCGATTGCTACCAACTGGTGCATGATTATTTAGTAGAACCAATTCGTCAAAAAAATAATCACGGTATAGCAGCTGAATTAGAGAAGGTAAAAGGCGAAAAAAAGCAAGCTGAAGTAGCTCAACAGGTTTCTCAAGAACAACTCAATTTGGTTTTGCGAAGGCGATTGCGAGAAGCACGCATAGCTGGTGTCCTGTTAGCAATCATGGGTAGCACTATCGCCTCTCTGTGGTGGCAAGCTGACATCCAAAAAAGAGCCGCAGAGATGCAAACAATCCGCGCTGAAAGCAGTGAAACCAACTTACAAATTAGCGCGATCGCTTCCTCTAGTGAAGCCTTATACACTTCTAATCAGCAATTTGATGCCCTACTAGAAAGTTTGCGTGCTTGGAGAAAACTTAAACACTCAAAGGGAATCCTCCCAGAAACTCAAATGCGAGTGGTGAGTGCCTTGCAACAGGCAATTTATGGAGTCACAGAGTTAAATCGCTTAGAAGGACACACTGATATTGTCTGGGGTGTAACATTTAGCCCAGATGGTAAATTATTGGCATCAGCAAGCACTGACCAAACAATCAAGTTATGGCATCGTGATGGCAATTTAAGCCAAAGTCTTGTCGGTCATAGTAGTGCTGTAACTAGCGTGAGTTTTAGCCCTGACGGTCAAAGTCTGGCTTCTTCTAGCCTCGACAAAACTGTAATAATTTGGCGCAAAAACCCCACAACGGGAATATTTGACCAACAACCATCCATAACCCTTGATAATGCTGGAGATTGGATTTATAACGTCACCTTCAGCCCTGATGGGGAGTTAATAGCTACCGCAAGTAGAGATAAAACTGTCAAACTCTGGCGACGAGACGGTGGCTTAGTCACGACACTCAAGGGACATGAAGGAGCAGTAAATTGGGTCAGTTTTAGCCCTGATGGTCGATTTATTGCCTCAGCTAGTGAAGATAAAACAGTAAAAATCTGGCAGAGGAATGGTAGCTTGGTCAAAACTTTGTCAGGTCATGAATTGGGTGTAACAGTCGTGGCTTTTAGCCCCAATGGTGAACTACTAGCCTCCGCCAGTCGAGATAAAACAGTTAAACTTTGGCAAATAGAGCGCACGCAGCGAGATATTGTCGATGTTCAAATGTACAAGACTTTAACTCAACATACCAGTACAGTTTGGAGTCTGAGCTTTAGCACTGATAGTCAAAAGTTAGCTACTGCCAGCGATGACAATATCATCAACCTCTGGACTCAAACTGGGATATTAATCAAAACTTTTAAAGGTCATAGCGATGCAGTTGTTAGCGTGGCTTTTAGTCCAGATAACAAAATGCTGGCATCAGGCAGCTATGACAAAAGTGTGCGATTGTGGAGTCTTGAATCTACCACACTACCTATTCTGCACGGTCATGAGGGGCGGGTTTTGAGCGTTGCATGGAGTCCTGATGGTCAGATGTTGGCTTCTGGAAGTCGCGATCGCACCGTGAAACTTTGGCGACGAGATTTGATCAATGGTAAAATCGAAACAAATATTTACAAAACTTTAGTAGGTCATACAGATATCGTTAATAGCGTCAGTATTGACCCTAAAGGTGAAATTATCGCTTCAGGTAGTTATGACCAAACTATAAAACTTTGGCGACACAACGGGACTTTACTCAAAACTCTCCTCGGACACAGTGATGGTGTGATCAGTGTGAATTTTAGCCCTGATGGTGAGTTGTTAGTGTCAGCTAGCAGGGACAAAACCGTCAAACTGTGGAATCGTAACGGTAGTTTGCTCAAAACCTTAGAAGGGCATCAGGAGCGGGTAAACAGCGTTAGTTTCAGTCCAGATGGTCAGATAATAGCTTCTGCTAGCGACGACAAAAGCATCAAACTGTGGCGACGGGATGGAACTTTAATTAAAACCTTTACCCCCCACGATAGCTGGGTGCTGGGGGTGACTTTTAGTCCCAAAGATCAATTGCTAGCTTCTGCCGGTTGGGACAATACAATTCGCCTATGGCGGCGAGACGGGACTTTGTTACAAACCTTATTAAAGGGGTACAGCGACAGTGTTAATGCTGTAACTTTCAGTCCTAATGGTGAAATCCTCGCCTCTGCTAATTGGGACAGCACAGTCAAGCTTTGGAGCCGTGAGGGCAAATTAATTAAAACCCTCAACGGGCATCAATCTCCGGTCTTGAGTGTCAGTTTTAGCCCTGATGGTCAAACGTTAGCATCAGCTAGTGATGACAATACGATTATTCTCTGGAATTTGCATATGGATGACCTACTATCTCGTGGTTGTTATTGGGTAGATGATTACCTCAAACACAACAACAACGTAGAAGCCAGCGATCGCTCACTCTGTGAAGATAACAGCGCAAATCGCTAGAGTCTAGCTGATCAGATTAAGGTGCAAAGCGATCGCTACTTAACATTTCATCAATGGTTTCCAACTCCCCGTTTTGACTAGCCTCCTCTTGTAACAAATTTTTCAAAAAAGCTTGCAGCCTCATGCGTTCGATATAAGGCCAACCACCCTCAGATTCAATATCTTTCAGCAATGCGTAGAGTTGCTGACGGTTATTAGGCAAACTCTCCTGAAAGGAACTATCTCGAATCTCCCGATGTAAATACTCCAACTGGCGTAGCAATTTTAACAGGTTTGTCACATCTCCTTGACAACTCTGGGCTACATCATGCACTACAGCCGCAATCTTTTGTAACTTTTCGGGCAATTGCCCTGATTCAGAACTACTGTTTTTACTCATTCCACCCTCTCCATTACAATTAAGTCTACTCAAATTTACCCAGGATTATGGGCTTTCATTTAGTGAGCAGTAACGCGTCACAAGTCCCTTATCGTAGCTAAATGGGATCGAAGCTGCTTAATTGAGATCAGAGTGCTTTGATTTTGAGTTAAAAAAAATCGTATGATCTGGCTGATTTCCTTATAAAGCAATGGGCTGTATGTAGTGGCAATACATACATACTACAGAACGACTTGGGCGACACTGCAAATACATACAGTATTTGCAAAGCGCGAAGCCAAAGCCAATCTTCGCGTTATTCAAGCACTTATGCCGATCTGGAACGGGTTTTACTCATCCATGCGCCCAAAACCTTTAGATACTAATTTTTGACATTGAGGTTGACCATGAGGTATCGCGCTTTAATTGTTGCATTCTTAGCTGTGTGCTTGGGGCTACTCACCGCTTGTAGTGATGCTCCTGCTGCTAGCAGTGGGGATATACTCACTTACGAACAAATTCGAGGCACTGGCTTGGCTAACAAATGCCCCCAACTAACAGAAACAAGCCGTGGATCAATTGCCCTGGATTCTAGTCAATCCTACGCCATTAAAGAACTCTGCTTAGAACCAACCAATTTCTTTGTCAAAGAAGAACCTGCGAATAAACGTCAAAAAGCAGAATTTGTCGCTGGCAAATTGTTGACTAGATATACTTCCACCATTGACCAAGTTTCCGGCGATCTGACTATCAACCCTGATAACAGCTTGACTTTTACGGAAAAAGATGGTCTTGACTTCCAAGCCATCACCGTGCAACTACCTGGTGGTGAACGAGTACCATTCCTGTTCACTATTAAAAACTTAGTTGCTCAAACTCAACCTGGTTTAACCAGTGTCAACACTTCCACAGACTTTGAAGGAACTTTTAAAGTACCTTCCTATCGTGGTGCTGCTTTCCTCGATCCTAAAGGTCGCGGTATCGTTAGTGGCTATGACAATGCTGTGGCTTTACCAGCCCAATCCGATGATGAAGAACTCACCCGCGCTAACGTCAAGCGTGCGGAAATTCTCAAAGGTACAATTTCTCTACAAGTAGCAAAAGTAGATAGTGCTAGTGGCGAAATTGCTGGTACTTTCGAGAGTGAACAGCCCTCTGATACTGATTTAGGTGCGGCTGAACCCAAAGAAGTCAAGGTTCGCGGTCTATTTTTCGCTAGGGTTGAACCAAATCGTGGCTAAATGCCCTTGATGAGAAAAACCTCTTAACCAATTTACCCCCTAATTATTTGGGGGTAAATCACAACAGAATTTATGATCACAAAAGGGTGAAAAGCCCTTTTTTATTGGCAGGTCATAGATGAAATTGTTGGTTCTTCAGTACATAGTATGCGTAACTAATAGTTAAAATGCCAATTCAATAAGCATCTAACTCGGAAATTCTCAAAGTTTCTAAATCCATAACCGGAACGTTTAATCAACTTGATCTTGTTATTAATACCTTCCACAGCACCACTATTTTTCCCATTATCAAAGTAAGCAATTATCTCATCAAACCAACGGATAATAGTATTGTTACTTTTGGGAAAACATTTCTAAAAATACTGGTTTCTCACCGAAAGGTAAATCTTTCACAATGTATCGATGATTTTGATGTAATCTATGGCTTTTTGTCCCACAGCGAGGACAAGTACTGTATGATTTTATTGATTCTATTTGTAAAATCATTCCTATCCCGACATGAAGGCGATGTGATATAACTTTCACATCTTTTAAATCTAGAAGCTCTATTAGTATTTTAATATTTTGTTTCCTGCTCATAACTGTAAATAGACAAACAAAAAATACTTTTCTAGTACTTACAGTTAATAATGAATCTGCATCCTAAGTCAATCAGGTCAAAGGTTTTACTAAAGATCCTATGCAATTTTTTATACTTTTTAACCTTTGCAGCTAATGATTTAGCATAGTAAGTACTGAAGAACCATTATTATTCACGGACTACGACCTTCATACCTACACCTACTTGTTCGTAAAGTAAGCGGACATCAGAGTTACGCATTCTGAGACAACCATGAGAAATTGCTGCTCCTAGGAGATGAATATCTGGTGTACCGTGGAAGCCAATTTCATTACGACCATCCGACCAAAAACCAATCCATCTTTCTCCCAAAGGACTATCAGAACCAGCCGGAAAAACTTTGCCAGTTATGGGGTGTCGCCAGATAGGATCATGCTGCTTATCATTCACTTCAAACGTACCTGTAGGCGTTTCCCAACCCTTCTTACCTACAGCAATTGGGTAACTGGCGATAACTAAATCTCCCCTATAAACATAGGTGCGGCGATCGCTTAAATCAACTACCACTTGCTTGTTGATCTTGCCTTTTTGGTTAGAAGACTTGTTCTGAGTGAAAATCTGAGAAAATATAGACCTCGGTTGCTCAGAAGTATTGGTCTTTTGTTTTAGTTCTGGGGTTAATAATGGTGATTTTTCGGCTGTGTTAGTCGTTAAAGCTACATTTTGATTAATAGTATCTGAATTAATATTAGACTCCATAGCCGAGGACTTTGTTTGGGAAGCCCTCTGGTTGGTTTTATTTGGAGGTGTAGAAGCACCGAACGCAGTTTCGCCTAAGCCTCCTGCGTAAACATCTCCAGGGCGGCTGGCTATGGTGGAGGCTGGCTTTTTAAACTGCCCTTGCGTTGTAGTAATGCGCCAATGGATAGCTACCGATAAAATAGCTGTGCCAAAACAGATAAGCATTACCATACGTGCTAGAGATTCATTTTTTACCATTGCCATCACTTCTTGTTTATCCCTGACATACTCAGCTTAATAGTTGAAGTCCTTGATTATCCAATTCTTAAGAATTTATAAATTCCTATCTGTTAACTTATAACTCTATTGATAACCTTGGGCAAACTAAGGCGATCAAAAAATTTTAACTAATAGACTTGCCAAGAACCACTTTATTGTCTTGGCGTTGCCAAAATGGATTTCTAAATTTTGAAATTATCTTGATTGCTCTCCAAGAGTCAGAATAAATCATTAATGGTGTGGGTGGGAGAAAGACTATGTTGGAAAAACTATTATTAGCAGTCACAATTACATTTGCCCTCAATTTATTTTCTCAAGTCCGCGTGCCTCGTTACACTAATTCTGGTGCTAGTGAGCAACAACATACAGAAACATCAGCAACAGTTTTGGTAACAAGACCGGAAAAATAACATTTTTTAAGGTTACATATCCATAAGATTAGTAATACTAAAGTTACACTGAGTCTTCAAATATCAAACTAGCCGAGTATTTACCCTGTATAATCGCCTAACATCATAGCAAAGGTTAGACATTTGCCATATTATAGCTGTCTTTATCACCGTTCTTATAATCAAAAATAGATGCTTATAAGTGAAATTTCTGTCTGCCAGATGACTGAGTTTTTTAATTTGATTGTTAATTACCAAGTTGTCTAATTTACATAATTAGGTATTCAAACAGATCATCCCTACAATGTTTATTGTTTAACTTTGAATTGTTAATTGGCTATTCGCTGATATCCCCCGCATAAATCAGAGGAGTTTTACGCATTACGCCTCATAAATTCTAACTAGATATTGTTGACGCATATGATACAGCATTTGTCAATATTGGATAGTCAGATGAGATGATCTGCACAGACATTTGTCAGATTGCAGTAACGGAGATGATGCACCATAATAGTCCAGGCAATTGCTAACTGGGAAAATTGAGATTTTGCGTAATCAGAAATCCAGCCAAAATTTTATAACTCAGTGTTCCAGTCTTCAATCCGTCCCTTATTCAGGAACAAGCTGCCAATTACCAAGTCTAATAGATAGGGATGATTTACAACCAGTACGATCTATGAGTCAATCGATTACTGTATCCTGGTCAACGGGTGATGCGGGGTATTCAGAAGCATCGGTGCAAGTTGACAAACTCTCTAACCACGATTTAATTTTGCGCTGTCAAGCAGGACTGCGCCCAGATCGTGCTGCGTTTGCAGAACTGTTGCGCCGCTATCAAACCCAAGTTGATAGGGTTTTATACCACCTAGCTCCAGATTGGCCAGACAGAGCTGACTTGGCTCAAGAAGTGTGGATTCGAGTGTATCGGAATGTTAACCGATTGCAAGAACCATCTAAGTTTAGGGGCTGGTTAAGCCGCATTGCCACCAATTTGTTTTATGACGAATTACGGAAGCGGAAGCGGGTTATGAGTCCCTTATCGTTAGATGCTCCCCGTTCAGTAGATGACGGTGAAATGGATTGGGAAATTGCGGGAGATACTCCTGGGCCAGAGGAAGAACTGACAACAAGAGAATTTTACGAGCAATTGCGTGAGGCGATCGCGGATTTACCCGAAGTATTCCGCACTACCATTGTTCTGAGAGAAATCGAAGGGATGGCATATGAAGAAATTGCCGAAATCACCGGAGTTTCCCTAGGAACTGTGAAGTCAAGAATAGCCAGAGCGAGAACCCGCTTGCAAACTCAATTGCAAAACTATCTTGATGCCTAATTTACAGTATCTTCACTCTGCCCTATGGCAGAATTTAAGCATTGATTAAGAATTGTGAGGAATGTGGCTCGTGCCTCTGCCATCAGGAGAAAAATTTAATTATGCTCTTAGGTTTGCCCACTCCTTTTACCCGTGGATGAATTGCTAATAATGTTAGTATGACTACTGATTCTCAGTTTAATGATCCTTGTCGGTGGCAAATTCCAAGAGATTTACCAAATGAGATGGCAAAGCATACCAATGAAGCAACGGGTGCTATGGATATGGTGAAGCGCGATCGCTTTGAATTATTGAGTGCTTATTTAGATGGTGAGGTGACAGCAGCAGAACGTCGGCAAGTAGAAGATTGGTTAGCCAATGATGCCTCTGTTCAACGCCTGTATAGCCGACTACTAAAGCTCAGGCAAGGTCTGCGGACTATGCCAGTGCCAACAACCCAAACGACCCCAGAAACGACAGCCGACCAAGTATTTGCGCGGATTAATCGTCGTTCTAGAATTAAATGGGTATTTGGTGGTGCGGCGATCGCTGCTTGTATGATTGGTGCATTATCTAGCTGGCTGCCAAATCGAGAATCTGGCATATTGCAGCTAGCACAACAACCACAAGCACAACCTACCCAGGCTGCTGCTAAGTCAGAACTATTGCCAATGATCGCCTTGAACAACCCAGTCATGGAAATTCCCAAGGCAGCAACATCTTCTCCAAAGAAGTTGATCAATCAACCATCATCGGGACTAGGAGAAGTTATCCCAAACATCAACTAATCTCCATGTTTGTAGTCAGCACTTAAGTGCTGATTTTCACGGCTAAAGTCCTCACTACAAACCCTTAGTCCCAGCTATCCTGGAGTGATAGATCACAACCACTCCACCAACCATCAGGTAGGAGTAAACCTCCTAGCTTTTTGATTCTTTCTGGGTTCATCAGATATCCCCAAGCCCAACCCAGAGACAAACCCTGGAGATTGTATACTTCCACCTCTTGGCGATTGTAGAGATTTCCTGACATTTGTCTAGTCGGTTGATAATCCTCCAGCTCGTCTAAGACATCTAAAATCCAGGGTTCAGCAAAAGAGACTAAATATCCGTGGACTAGTTCTTTTCCTATAGTCATAGCTGGGTAGCCCATCGGCAAAGCAAACAGTTGACCCAGAGTGGTGCATCTTTGGGTATCTACTACCAGCCCAGCACAGTATTTTTGATAATTGACTTCACCTGGTTTGAGTGTACCGTAGACAAAAACCCGCACTCTCCCAGAAATTTTTGTATGGAATATCATATGAGCTTAAGCAAAGTTAATTACACAGTTACTTATTAAGCTTGAAAGGGATTGCTCTAAATTTAAATTCCCCTAGCGCAATTACGAATTAGTAATTACGAATTACGAATTGTCATTTGCCTACCATCATCTACAATATGGAGGCACATAAGATTTACAGTCCAGTAGGAGAATTTTTGGTGGATTCCCGATACAACCCAGAAGCGATTGAGGAAAAATGGCAAAAAACATGGTTAGAACTTGGCTTAGATAAGACCCCTACAGATAGGAATAAGCCCAAATTCTACGCTCTATCCATGTTCCCCTATCCATCGGGCAGCCTGCACATGGGTCACGTCCGTAACTATACAATTACCGATGTGATTGCCCGCCTCAAACGAATGCAAGGGTATCGGGTACTGCATCCAATGGGATGGGATGCCTTTGGCTTACCCGCAGAAAACGCTGCCATTGACCGTGGCGTACCCCCTTCCCGGTGGACTTATCAAAATATTGACCAAATGCGGCAACAATTGCAGCGTCTTGGCTTGTCAATTGATTGGGATTGTGAACTTGCCACCTGTTCACCAGACTATTACAAGTGGACACAATGGATTTTTTTGCAGTTTTTAGAAGCTGGTTTGGCTTATCAACGAGAAGCAGCCGTTAACTGGGATCCTATTGACCAAACTGTATTAGCAAACGAACAAGTTGATAATGAAGGACGTTCTTGGCGGAGTGGTGCTAAAGTTGAGCGCAAATTACTCAGACAGTGGTTTTTCAAAATTACCGACTACGCCGAAGAATTATTAAACGACCTGGATAAATTGACAGGCTGGCCGGAACGGGTCAAGTTGATGCAGGCGAACTGGATAGGGAAATCTACAGGAGCGTATTTAGAATTTCCTATTGTCGGCAGCGATGGAAAAATCGCCGTGTATACCACTCGACCTGATACTGTGTTCGGTGTCAGCTACGTAGTCTTAGCACCAGAACATCCCCTGACTCAGCAAGTCACCGCTAAAGACCAAAAAGCGGTAGTAGAAGCCTTTATTCAAGAGGTGACAAATCAAAGTGAGTTGGAACGTACCGCCGAAGACAAACCCAAGCGCGGTGTTCCTACTGGTGGCAAAGTCATTAACCCGTTCACAGGGGAAGAAGTACCTATTTGGATTGCCGACTATGTACTGTATGAGTATGGTACTGGGGCGGTTATGGGTGTACCTGCCCATGATGCACGGGATTTTAAATTTGCCCAAAGATATGATTTACCCATTGATTTTGTTATCGCTGCCCTAGAAGATGTGGCAGGTTTTGATTTAAGCCCAACATCAGAAACAGAAGAAGTTACCCAACTAGTTCAGATTGAATATAACGAGGCATACACTGAGCCAGGAATTTTAATCAATTCTGGGTTGTTTACTGGCATGACTTCCGCAGAAGCCAAATCAGCAATTACTAAATATGCCCAAGAACAAGGTTTTGGTAAAGAACGTATTCAATATCGCTTACGGGATTGGTTGATTTCGCGCCAACGCTATTGGGGCGCACCCATTCCAGTTATTCACTGTCCCAACTGTGGGATAGTACCAGTACCAGATGCAGATTTGCCTGTACAGTTGCCCGAAGAAGTGGAATTTACCGGCCGTGGTGGTTCACCGTTGGCGCAGTTGGAAAGTTGGGTAAATGTGCCTTGTCCTACTTGTGGTACTCCTGCTAAACGAGAAACCGACACGATGGATACCTTTATTGATTCCTCGTGGTATTTCTTGCGGTTTCCTGATGCTAAAAATGAAAATCAGGTGTTTGACCCTACTAAAACTAATGACTGGATGCCCGTAGAGCAATACGTAGGTGGTATCGAACACGCTATTTTACATTTGTTATATTCCCGGTTCTTTACTAAGGTATTGAGAGATAGAGGTTTGTTGAACTTTGATGAACCATTTGAACGCCTATTAACTCAAGGGATGGTGCAGGGTTTAACTTACCTGAATCCCAACAAGGGAGGTAAAGATAAATGGATTCCTTCCAATTTAGTTCACCCCAATGACCCCCGTGACCCTCAAACGGGTGAACCATTGGAGCGTCTTTACGCTACTATGTCCAAGTCTAAGGGTAATGGTGTTGCGCCAGAAGATGTAATTTCTAAGTATGGTGTAGACACAGCGCGGATGTTCATCTTATTCAAAGCACCACCAGAAAAAGACCTGGAATGGGATGAGGCGGATGTTGAAGGACAATTCCGGTTTTTAAATCGGGTTTGGCGGTTGGTGACAGATTATGCTGCGGCTGGGGTCTGTCGTAAACAGGCTCAACTTGCTGATTTGAGTAAGCCAGAAAAGGAATTACGGCGGGCAATTCATACGGCTATCCAAGCTGTAACGGAAGATTTAGAAGATGAGTATCAATTCAATACAGCTGTTTCCGAGATGATGAAGTTAAGTAATACCCTCTCTGATGCTGACTGTCGCAATTCACCAATTTATGCTGAAGGTGTGCAAACTTTGGTGATTTTATTAGCTCCTTTTGCTCCACACATTGCTGATGAATTGTGGCATTTATTGGGTAATAGTAAATCAGTTCATACTCAGACTTGGCCTGCTTTTGACTCGGCTGCTTTGGTGGCTGATGAAATCACGTTGGTGATTCAGGTTAATGGTAAGAAACGCGCTGATTTGCAAGTTCCAGCCCAAGCAGATAAGTCTGAGTTGGAAAAATATGCCCGTGAATCAGAAGCGGTTCAGCGTTATTTGGAAGGCAAGGCAATTAAAAAGGTGATTGTTGTACCTGGGAAGTTGGTCAATTTTGTGGTTGTTTAGTTGCTCACACGAGTTATTCGTGTAATGAAGAGTGCTGAGTAAATTTATTTATGGAGACGCGATGAGTCGCGTCTCTAAAAAGGGTTTATTTGTTGTATTCTTTCTGCAAATAGCTAATAAAAATATAGTTATTTATTCAAGTTAAATTTTTGATATTTTATCAAGAATCAATAGTATTTAAGAGTCGCTACTAATATCTTTTTGAATACCATTTCTTTCACGTTTAAGGCTTTCTTCTAGAGCTTGAATTTGCTCACGACGCGCTTCTAATTCTAGTGTGCGACGTGCTAAATCTTGGTTTTGTAAAGTTAGCGATTGTCTCCACTGTTCGGCTCTTTCTGCTTCTTGTTGTAAAAATTCTGGGGTGACACCAGTTGTTAGATAAGCTTGCACTAAATATAATACCCAGTCACAAGCATCTTCCATATGTTCGATATGACCTGTGGCGGAAAGTTCTACTAACACCAGCAATTTTTCGCTGATTGTGTTACTTTTGCCCAGTAAAATGAAAGCTTCTTCTGGAATCATTGTCCAAAGGGAATCAGCTTCTTGACGTGCTAACAAGCGTAATTGGTACTGGTTTAAAAATTCATTTTTATGGACTTGGGCTAGATATAGCATGGCTGTGGCTTTATTCCCATTCAAAATTCAAAATTAGGGTAATGGGAAGACTCCCATTACCCTTTACAGCTATGCTAAACCACTCAGGCGATCGCGTAAAATCTCTGCTTGTTTTTCCGCTTCGGCTAAAGCTTCTCTTGCACTCTGCACTACATCTGGCCTAGCTTTATCCACAAAGTTGGCATTGCTTAACCTACCTTTGAGAGATTGCGCTTCGGCTTCAATTTTGCTCAGGCTTTTCTCTAGCTTGGCACGCATGGCTGCTAAATCCACCACACCATCTAGAGGTATGACTACCTGTACTGTACCAACTACACCTGCAATAGCTTTTTCTGGTTCTTGTGTTGGTGGTTGTAATTCCTGCGGTACTGGAGTTTTTTCTGTGGCGGGTGGGAATAACTGCGCCCAGAATTTTTGTCTGGCTTTGGCTGACAATAAAGTGCTGAGAACAAACCAAGTTGCGTAACCCAAACCAACGAGTTCAAAGAAAATGCCAATGACAGGAATATCATCTAGGGTATCGCCAACAGCTATGGCGATTCTGAAAAAGATGAAACCGACGATAATCCAAACAATTGTCCGCCAACTACTTTTGGGTTTTGGCTGTACGACTGTTTGGGGTTTTGGTTCATCAGCAATGGTTAAAGTCTCCACCTTGGCTAAATCTTTAATGTAAGATTGTCCCGCCGTGAGGATTTGGCGTTCTTGTGGATTTTCCGACTGTAAATTTGCTGTGACTTTTACCCCTGGTTTGACTTCCGCTTCGGCGCGTAAATTGCGGATGGTGCGGATAGTACCAATTAGCAGTTCAAACTGTGTTTCTAAGGTTGGGTTAATGAGGTTATTATCAGCCTTCGGATATGGCTGTAAAGCTAACGTTTGCTGAGAATCTGCTGGTTGTTGGGTTAGAGTCTGCCAAATTTCTTCGGTGATGTGGGGCATAAAGGGATGCAGTAGCTTTAAAATCCCTTCTAGTACGTAGGCGAGGATTTGTTGGGCTACTCGCCGCGATTCTGGGTCTGCATCCTTTTGTAGTCGGGATTTAACTAATTCAATATACCAGTCGCAAAAATCACCCCAAATAAATTCGTAGAGTCCTTTGGCTGCTTCTCCTAAACCGTAGTTATCGATGGAGTTAGTGGTTTGCTGGATAACTTGATGATAGCGGGAAAGAATCCAGCGATCGCTTAATTCCGTGGCAAGTGGTTGACCTAATTGTGCTGGGGTTTGTCCATCTAGATTCATCATCACGAATCTAGCAGCGTTCCACAACTTGTTAGCAAAGTTGCGGGAGGCTTCTACTGATGATGATTCATCTTTTTTGCGATCGTATTCTAAGCGAATATCTTGCCCTGCACCCGCTACTTCCTTAACTAAGGTGTAACGTAGGGCATCAGTTCCGTATTTATCAATCAGTAACAGTGGGTCAATCCCATTGTTAGATGACTTGGACATCTTTTTATTGTTTTCATCCCTGACCAAGCCGTGAATGTAAACGGTCTGGAAGGGCATTTGTCCAGTAAAATGACCAGCCATCATGGTCATTCTAGCTACCCAGAAGAAGATGATGTCAAAGCCTGTAACTAGGGTAGTGGTGGGGTAGTAGGTGGCTAAATCTGGAGTTTGTTCTGGCCAGCCTAATGTAGAAAACGGCCACAAACCAGAAGAAAACCAGGTATCTAAGACATCTGGGTCTTGTTCTATCTGGACATTTTCCCCAAATTGGGCTTTGGCTTTCTCTAACGCTGCATCTGCAGATTTAGCAACTACAAACGGGGTGCTATCGGTGATTTGTCCGTCTGTCTCACTGACAGCATACCAAGCTGGGATTTGATGACCCCACCATAGTTGGCGAGAGATGCACCAATCTCTGAGACTTACTAACCAATCGCGGTAAACCTTAGTCCAGCGTTGAGGGACAAATTCGGGGGTGTTTTGCTGGTCGAGGAAGTCTAATGCTTTATCCGCCATTGGGCGAATTTTGACAAACCACTGAGTAGATAGTAGGGGTTCAACGGGAACTTTACCGCGATCGCTATAAGGAACGGTATGCTTATAATCTTCGACTTTCACTAACACACCATCGGCTTCGAGGCGTGCAACTACATTCTTTCTCGCCACAAAGCGGTCTTGTCCTTGAAATTCCCCAGCGTTAGCGTTCAGCGTACCATTTTTATTAAGGATATTAATAAACGGCAGATTGTGACGCTTACCCATTTCAAAGTCATTCAGGTCATGGGCGGGTGTTACCTTCACGCAACCTGTCCCGAAAGTGGGGTCAACTAATTCATCGCCAATGATGGGAATTTTCCGTTGCATAATTGGCAGAGTTAAAGTTTTACCAATCAGGTGTTTATATCGGTCATCATTGGGATTGACAGCTACACCCGTATCACCCAGCATAGTTTCTGGGCGAGTCGTCGCCACCTCTATATAACCAGAAGCATCTGTTAAGGGATAGCGGAAATACCAAAGATTCCCCTCAATCTCTCTAGATTCCACCTCAACATCAGAGACAGCCGACTGGGAAGCCGGACACCAGTTAACTAAATATTCACCACGATAAATTAAACCTTCATCATAGAGACTCACAAAAGCTTCTACCACAGCTTTAGATAAGCCCTCATCCAGCGTAAACCTCTCCCGTGACCAGTCTACCGACACACCCAAGCGTCGCAGCTGATTAACAATTGTTCCCCCTGATTCCGCTTTCCACTTCCAAGCACGTTCTAAAAATTGGTCGCGTCCCAACTCATAGCGGGTTTTACCCTCGGCTTTGAGTTGTTTTTCTAGAATGGTGTGGACAGCAATACTAGCGTGGTCAGTTCCTGGTAGCCACAGGGTATTCCGTCCCTGCATCCGGTGATAGCGCACGAGAGTATCAATCAACGCACTCTCGAAGGCGTGACCCATGTGCAGACTACCGGTAACGTTTGGTGGCGGAATTACGACACAATAAGGTTCACCACCATGATTGGGGTCAGCTTTGTAAATTTGGTTGTCTTCCCAGAATTTTTGCCACTTTGCTTCAGTGGAAAAAGGATCGTAGAGACTGGGAAGATTTGGTATAGTTGCGGTCATTCTGGGAAATTCACGTTTGGAAGGACTCTAATAAATTTTGCCACAGGGTTGGGGATTGAGGACTGGGGATTGGGGACTAGGAATTTTAGATTTTAGATTGAATAATCTAAAATCCACTCATTGCAAATCCAAAGTTGAAAGGCTGGGAAGAAGAAATATTGAATTTTTGTAGAAACGCGATTCATCGCGTCTTATGATTCTTCTCATCCAAAAATTTTAACTGGTGGTATAGACAGTTAATTTGTGGTAGGTTTACTCCGGCGGCTTGGGCTTTTATTAATGGGGTGCCTAAAATTGCTTCTACTTCCAACGGACGGTGTTCATCATAGTCGATTTTCATGCTGGGACGGTAAGGGGTCATCTTGATGGTGTAATCTAACATGGTTTGGATGAAGCTATCAGGAATTATCCGCCCCATACTATTTGCCCCACCTTGCACCTCATACATGATTTGTTCTACTAGTGTGCGAGTATTAGTATCTCTCATTAATCCGTCAGTGCTAGCGTTGAGAATTACAGACAGTCCATTGTAAGGAATATTCCACACCAGTTTTTTCCAACGTGCCAGTAATAAATCTTCTGCTAATTCAATCCCAACTCCTGCACTTTGGAAATCTTGGGCTATTTGCTGCATTTTTTCTGTAATTCCAGCCGCAGAATATTCAGGGATATATTCCCCTAAAGTGATGTGTCCATAGTCCAAATGCCGGATATGCCCTGACCCCACTTTATTAGAACACAGGAAGCACAAACCACCAATTACATGAACTTTGTGGAGAATTTGGGCTATTTCTTCTTCTACACCTAGTCCATTCTGTAATAACAACACCACTCCACCATCTTGAACAACAGGTGGTAATAACTGCGGTAGCAAATGGTTTTGAGTCGTTTTTAGTGCCACTACTACCACATCGCATTTTGGCATCTTGGTGACATCGTTGTAGGCGTTCACTTGGGGGAGGGTAAAGTCACCGTCTTTTGACTCGACGATTAAACCGTGGTTTGTAACGTGTTCGTAGTCACTCTTGAGTAAAAAGTGAACATCTAAACCAGCTTTTTGCAATTTAGCACCGTAAAATCCGCCTAATGCACCAGTTCCCAAGATGCCATATTTGCAATGCTGTTCACTCATACTTTTTTGCCCAAAATTTTCTGATGACTATCATAGACCAGTGTCTAAAAACCAACTACTACCGCTACGCAAAAGTCAAAAGTCAAAAGTCAAAAGTTTTTCAAGTAGAACGGCGTAAATGATTAATGGTTTGTAGTGTACCCATGCGGGGTGAATCCTACGGATACGCTACGCGTTCACGCAGTGTTCCGTAAAGCCTGCGGTATAGCTACGCTTAGGGCGCAGTCTCTCTGAGAGAAGGAAGCTAGTTTGAAATAATTTATTCATAAAAATTAAACCTGTTTCACAATAATTTAAAATTTTTGGCAGGAGACACAATGAAAATCTATTTTCTCAATCCCCAATCATTAGGTAAAAAAATGGCTGATATTGTTGATATTGCAATTAGTGCTGATGCTTTTAAAACTCTGGTGACTGCTGTCAAAGCTGCTGGTTTAGTAGAAACATTAAAAAGTCCTGGCCCTTTTACTGTTTTTGCACCCAATGATGATGCTTTTGCTAAATTACCGCCAGGAACTATCCAAACTTTGGTACAGAATATTCCCCAGTTAACCAGAATACTCACCTATCATGTCGTGCCTGGCAAGCTGAAACAGGCTGACTTAGCGAAACTTGGTACAGTCACATCTGTTGAGGGTTCACCTATCAAGATTGATTGTTCTGAAGGTTTTGAGGTCAAAAACGCCACGGTTTTAGCCGCAGATATTGAAGCTGATAACGGTATTATTCACGTTATCGATACTGTGATTTTGATGGGTTAACGGGACTTAAACATTTTTGAGGGTTAAATAAGCTTAAAACCTTTGCGGGGTAAGGGAAATACACCAAATACACTAAAACGCCTGAAACCCAGATATACGAACAAATCAATCAAAGCGATGTCCAAGTCTCTTGATATATACGTTTGAGGCTATTTTATAGGTGTTTTTTGCCTAAGACCCATTAATGATTATTTGGGTGGGTATTACCCACCTGATTTATCGCTAAATCATTAGAATAGTTTATTAAAAGCATACTTATAGACTGATGAATTGTAATTTATGTTAAATATACACAGAAGTATTTACTTTAGATATATGCTAAGTTAAGTTGATATATCTAAAAATATATTGAGTTTTAGATGCCAACATTATCCCAACAGATTAATGCTTTATTTTCATAACTTAGCTGAGTTCTCTCGTGCTAACTGCGTGGGGATTTGTGCCTTTCTTGTCCCTGCTAATTTACTAGCTACATTGTCAACCATAATTTTAGCTGTCATTAGTCGTCCAACCCTTCAAATTTGGCAAGCTGCTAGCATTGCAAGTGTTTTCGCAGTCTTAATGATACTACACGTATATACTTGGTTCATGATTGGTGTGGTGATGTCTCCCACCTATATTTTGTTAGGTTTAGCAATTACCTGCTTACTTACCAACGTTGCAGCTATCGTTTTACAGAAACGCCACCTTCACCGCTTTACTATTTCCCAAAACATTTGAAGTAAAGAATAGCAATTGTCGTCAATTGCTCCATGACCAAAGGCAACCAATGTTGAGTATAGCCGTTCTGGAAGGTCGAGTCGGATTTGGTTTGATATTCTTTTCTCATCATAAATGTTTGGATGTACTGTAAATCCCAGAAGTCATAGTTAGCTTTAGTCTCAGCCTATGATATTCAAGCTATTAGGACATGGGCTGAGACTAAAAATTTTTCCCTCAAGCCTTGTTCCTTAAGAATTAACCCTCACTCAAAGCCAAAAATTGCTCATCATTAATCCTTCCAGATTGATGAAGAACATCTGTTATTTCCGAAATAGTTAAAACTGCATGGCCACGATAACCATTTTCTACTAATCTCTTTTGTACACCTTGTTCATGGTCAATAAATACCACAATATCCTGCACATTTAGCCCAGATGACTTTAACTTTTCTGCCCCTTCCATCACACTTTTACCACTAATGAGAATATCATCAACAACCGCCACTGTTTCCCCTGGATAAAAATTACCTTCAATTAGTCTGCGAGTTCCATGTACTTTTACCTCTTTTCGAGGGAAAATCATTGGACAATGCAGACGTAAAGATAAGCCAGTAGCAGTGGGTAAAGAACCATAAGGAATACCCGCTAATCTGTCAAAAGTTAAATTTTTTAAAATTTTTTCATAGCCACTAAGAACTTGATTAAAAACCTGGGGGTTAGAAATGATTTTGCGTAAATCAATATAATAAGGAAATATTTCCCCTGATGCTTGGACAAATTCACCAAACATAATGCAACCAATATCATGAAGCTGTAAAATCAAATCATGGTAAGGGTGTTGCTTTGGAAAAACAACATCTGGAAGCCACACAGAACAGGTAGAAGCATTTTGAATTACTTGAGTTTTTATCTGATTAATTTCTGCGCGTAAAGACTTCACTTCTTCAGATAAATTTTGTTTTGCCAACATATCTTGAGGCACAGGAATTAATAAACGATTCCCGTTACTATCTAAACCTGCTTCTAAGATTCGGTTTAAATTACCTCCCTCACCCCAAACACTACGCGCCATAATTATCCGTTCTGGTGCAACTGCCCTAATTTGAGATAATACTTCAGAATTAGTAGTTCCTACTTCTAAACCCAATTGTTCTGGCGTTCCCCAATTTTTTGATTCTTTTACTACTTGTAAATAAAGCGGTGATTCTTTTGTAGGATATTGCTGTAAAGCCTCTGCACCTGGGTTAGAAGTACAGCATAAGACAAACACTGCTTTATCAGGATAAACCAAAAATG
Organism: Anabaena sp. UHCC 0399; assembly: GCF_034931465.1. NCBI lineage: Bacteria > Bacillati > Cyanobacteriota > Cyanophyceae > Nostocales > Nostocaceae > Anabaena > Anabaena sp. UHCC 0399. Next base: position 34,488 of record NZ_JAYGGZ010000013.1, read on the forward strand.
GAGCTACATGATCTTGTCCTGTATAGGGAGTAAGTGTAATTGCATCTACTTGCCATTCTGTAAATACTGTCTTAGCAAAGATAGTGCTGGTATTTAAATCACTATGTTTCGCGTCTAAAATAATCGGAATATGATTTGGAATAGCTGCTAAAGTTTTATGCAGTAGTTCTAAACCAGGAATACCCAAGGCTTCATAAAAACCCAATGTTGGCTTATAAGCACAGACAAAATCAGCAGTTTCAGCAATAATAAATTGCATCCATTCCCACAAACCAGAGATGATAGCTTGAGATTTATAAATATCAGGCATCATCTCTATATTTGGGTCAAGACCAACAAACAGTAAACTTTGATTTTGCGATATAATTGTTTGTAATTTATCAGAAAAAATCATTTATTTAGTCGATAATCACTAGTTAATGGGCATTGGATATTTCGCCCTTGTCTCCTTCTCTTTCGTCCCCTATACTCCGAACTCTTCTAAATACCCGCAAACCATTCATAACCCTGATCCTCCCAGTAGCCTTGGAAAGGTGTTAGATGGCTCGTGAGAGTAATTTGAGTTACCCACTTACTCTGTTTATAACCAAGTTTAATTGGCGAAGCAAGGCGTAAAGGCGCACCATTATCAACTGGTAAAGGTTCACCATTTTTTTGATAAGCTAACAGTGTTTGAGGATGTAAAGCTGAAGCAATATCCCAACTTTCGTAGTAGCCGTCAGCCGATTTAAAATACGCATATCGGACATTACTTTTAGGTTGGGCAAGGGCAATAATTTCTCTTAAACGGATGCCACCCCATTGCACGATCGCAGCCCAACCTTCTACACAAATATGGCGTATAATCATGGAAGTTAAGGGCAAATTTTGAATCTCTGCCATACTCAGGCTTAAAGGATGATCAACTTCACCATCAATAATTAAACGATATTTTTCTATATCAATAATTGGCGTATACCGAAAGGTATTAACTATTAATTCCTCTGGTTGAATTTCGCTAATTGAAAATTCTGGGACTGCCTTCTGGGGGCTAAATATTAGCTTTTCTATTTTTTGATTCAGTGGTTCAGAAAGTGTACCCACCAAATCTTCAAATATTGGTGTACCACAACCACCTAGCAAAAAACTTATGCTAGAAATACCGGAAATATTTAAAAATTTACGGCGGCTTAATTGGGGATGGCGCAGACGAATTAAATCCATATTTAATCATGCAAGATTAGCAATTAATATTTGTTCTACCAAAACATTGAGGCTGTGAGTTCTTTTCCTCCCGCTTTACGCCCTAAAAATGAGTGAATAATAGCAAATATTATGGACATTGGGACTGAGGTAAAATGAACGATTCGTAAAGCTTCCCAACTCCCAAACATATCAACAATAACAGGAAATTGAGCAGGTTTATACATACCTATCCCAGTCAATAATGCCAGTAGCAAAATCGGAATAATGGATGTATAGACAATCCGATGCCAAGCATAAACTAGACGTTTAGGATTCTGAGTTTTTTGTAATGCTTTGATATCGTTAACACCAACAAATCGATGTCGCCAGCGTCGAGTAGTTAAAACATAAATTCCGTACCACAGAAGATTTAGGGAAAATAGCCACATAGATGCAAAATGCCAGTGTCTACCACCTGCTAGCCAACCCCCTAAGGTAAATATATGAGGTATGTGTAAACCGTCACGTCCACCAAACACAGGGTTAGCATTGTAAATTTGCAGTCCACTAGTCACCATGAGAAATAGGCTAATGATGCTGATAGAGTGGAAAACCTTAGCCCCTATGGCTTGGGTGGGTAGTTTTCTCATCTTTGGGGGAATAGTTGCAGTCATGGATTTAAATGTTTTAGTTAAATAATTATATTAAAAAATGTGAAGCAAACTTTTCAAATCACATACTTAGAGGTAATCATCAGCACAAGACAGGCTGAAGAAGAAAATGAAATGTCCTCATTGTGCATCAACTTCATATCGTAAAAATGGTCATCGGAAGGGTAGGCAGAATTACCTGTGCAAGAACTGCGGTAAACAATTCCTAGAGTCTGTATTACCTCATTCCGAAGAAAATGAGTTGATGACGGATATTATTGGGCATAGTGAAATCTCAGTCGTTTTAGAAAATCAGGCTATAACGGAAAAAACGACTGCAACATCTACGGCATCTTTTAGTTTAAGCCTATTAGAAGAACTATTACAAAATATCCTATCAAATGGGTGGTTAGAATCTCCCTTAGTCTATCAGTTTATTAAGAAAATTCAACAACCAATAGAAAATAGAACTGATTTTGCAGAAAAAGGAATTTCTTTAATATTATTGGATGTAGAAAACTTAAAAATAAATATTGATATTGAAACATTTTTAGCCAGCATATGTAAATATCCGCTCAAAGTCAAAATAGGTTTTGCAAATTGGAAAAATCCTAGTATCGGCAAACAAGATATAGATTTATATGCGCGAGGTTATCAACTCGTTCATGTGCCTGATGGCAAAGACAGTGCTGATGCGAAAATGATGACAGTTGGTGCTAATATTTTACATTATTATCCTACTGTGAAAGAAGTATTAGTCTGCTCTGGAGATGCCATTTTAAAGCACCTTTGTAATGAACTGCTAAACCAGGGTTTAACAGTGTATTGGGTACGTAGACAAGCCCAAATACTGCATATAGAAAACTGCAATAATAGGCAATCCATTTTCTATTCTCTCCCCTTAACAATGGAAATTCCTTCTTTGGAAGATGTAGTGCATAAAATAGAAAATTTAATTAAGTCTGAGCAAGAATCTATTGAAACTAAACTCAATAATCTCGTGGCGATCGCTAATTTATTTCAAGAGCGATGTCATCTAGAGTTACATAATGATAAGTCAGAAAAAGCAGATCCGCTTACCCAAACGCCTCATTCTCCTACAACATCCCCTGTTTGCCAAGAGGTTCATTCCCAAACAGACTTAGAGCAATTGCTTTTAGAAATTATTCATAATATCTATATTAAGTCTCCTAAAAGTAAATTATCTGTATCAAAATTAGGCACAGAATTACAAAAAATATGTGGTCAATCGCCTAATTCAATTATCAAGAAATTAAAACTTGGTTCTAGCTTTATCAAGTTTTTGCAGTCATCAGCCCTATTTACCTTGAAAGCCAACGGTAAAGAATACGAAGTCACTAAGTCTAAAGATCAGCCCTTGGGATGTAGCAATTTATAGCTTGATTATGTATGTCAATGTAATCTAATTTACTGCGTCTGCATAATTATTGCCCAGGCAAGACTCAAAAATCTAGCAATAACGACAAAATTTACAATTAGATCAGCTGTGGTGCTAGATTTTGAGAATATATGAAAATTGATCATGTTCACTTCTATGTAGAAGATGCCAAAGTCTGGCGAGATTGGTTTGTAAACTATCTGGGTTTCACATCAGTAGCTAGTGGTATCCATTCATTCCACACTTGCACAGAGGCAGTGAAAAGTGGTGTGGTCAAGTTTTTGCTGTCTTCACCTGTATTACCCACCAGTCCAGTAGCTGATTTTTTGCGTCAACACCCCCCTGGTGTAGTAGATATTGCGTTTGCAGTTGAAGATGTGGAAGCGGCGATCGCTCATGCTCAAAATCACGGTGCGAAAGTCTTACAATCTATCGAGGAACGACAAGTAGGTGATTTTTTCCATAAATGCAGCAAAATAGCTGCTTGGGGTAGTTTGACTCATACCTTAATTGAACGCCCCCCAGAACCCCATCAAAGCCCATCAAACAACATTGTCACCGCTATAGATCATATAGTCTTGAATGTGGCAGCAGGTGACTTAGAGCGTGTAGTTAGTTGGTATGACAAAATTCTAGATTTTCAACCCCGCCAGACTTTTAAAATTCAAACCGATCGCTCTGCTTTGTATAGTCAAGTCATGGTTTCCCGCCAAGGTAATGTGCAGTTACCAGTGAATGAACCAGCTTCCCAAAATTCTCAAATTCAAGAGTTTTTAGATTGCAATCGCGGCGCAGGCATTCAACACATCGCCTTGCAAACCACCAATCTTGTCAACGCGATCGCCCAATTTCGTCAGCGTGGGTTATCTTTACTCTCCGTACCCCAAACCTACTACTCCCAACTCCAAAGCCGCCCCGGACTTCCCCTATCATCTGTAGAATTAGCCGCGATCGCTCAACAGGAAATTTTGGTAGATTGGCAGCAAGATTCCGATCAAGGAGTATTGTTACAAATTTTTACTCAGCCTATCTTCGGGCAACCAACCTTTTTCTTTGAATTTATCGAACGTCGTCGCCAAGCACAAGGCTTCGGAGAAGGTAATTTTCGCGCCTTGTTTGAAGCTATTGAAAGCGAACAAATCAAACGCGGGACTTTAGAGTGCTGAGTGCTGAGTGCTGAGTGCTGAGTGCTGAGTAAAGAGTGGGGAGTAGGGAAAATATTTATTGATGACTCATTACATCGAGGTAAAATATTTGTAATAAAAATTAACACTGACTTCCGCCGATGCTGAGATTAATTACCGACTTCGACGGCCCTATCATGGATGTTTCCGAGAGGTATTATCGTGTCTATCTATTTTGCCTCGAAGAAATCCGATATCCCCACCAAGCAGTGCGACAACTGGCTAAAGCGGAATTTTGGCAAATGAAGCGATCGCAAATTCCAGAAAAACAAATTGCTTTGAATTCCGGTTTAGATGAGACGCAAGCTCAAGAATTTGCCCAATTGCGGCGCAAAACAGTACATACAGAATCTTACTTTGAGTATGATAGCCTCATCCCAGGTGCTGTAGAAGCATTGTTAAAAATTCAGCAGGCTGGCGTTGATTTAGCTGTGATGACGATGCGCCGGGTGAAGGAGTTAGATTATGCCTGCCAAAAATACGATTTAGGGCGATTTTTTCCTGAAAATCGCTGTTATTGCCTCAGTAACGATTATGTAAAAACTCGCGATATTGAAGATAAACCCCTATTAATGACCAGGGCATTAGCAGAACTACCCCCCGCAGCCGATACTTGGATGGTAGGGGATACAGAAGCTGACATTGCCGCCGCTAAAAAGCATGATATTAAAGTTATGGCTGTTGAATCTGGTATCCGCGATCGCACGCAATTGGAACTTTACTATCCTGACTTAATTGTTCCAGATTTAAATACTGCGGTAAATTTCATCCTGGAATCTAGAGTATCAACTTCATCATCAAACACATAAACTAAAAACCCCTTCCTTATTCAGAAAGGGGTTTTGGCTGAGTTAGATTGAGAATTGTACTTAACGCAGAAAACTACTAACTAACCACAACAATATAAACGTCAGTACAGTCGAAAACTGATTAGCCGAGAGATATGGTATTTGTGGTAACAGCCAGCCAGCAATTAGCCCTCCCGCAATTAAGCCAATGATTAGCCCAACGAGAGTAAACAAAACTGCTCGGCCAAATCTACCTTCTTTGCGATTGAGAAAGAAAATACTAACTCCTACCCCAACCACTAAGGACAGCTGTAAAACTTGATTACCTGTAAAAATGCTGACTGCACTCAAACCCACATACCAAGCACCGGGTAAAAGCACATCTGCCTTTGTGGGCTGATCCAGAATATTTTGCAGCCATGCAGGTGATTGCTCACGAGGCGTAGGACTTTCTTTGGGAGCAGATTGTATCCTCAATTCTGGGAAGCGAATACGCTCTGGTACTTTGATTTTTCCTTCCTGGCGCATCCGTAAGCGATCCATTAAAATCGCATCGTAAGCTGCCTCAACGATTTCTACACTCTTGGCATCGCCGCTACATTGCTCCATCAGGCGATTGCGAGCGTCCTGAATCTCATCGAAGCTAGCATCTTCTGATACCCCAAGTTTTTCGTAGGGATTTTGATCGCTCATGGGAGTTTATACTTCAGCCTTAGTCAGAGGCAATTTTTTGTTGCAGAATAACAATTTTAGATTTTAATTGGATCGAAGACAAACCTATCGACCGAATTTTATGCTCTACCAGGATAGTAGCACGCGTTAGTCAGATTGACCCAGGAATTTCAGCTACAGCCACTTTAACATATTGTTATAACTCCGTGTATACCCTCATGTCGTTGACCCATTCTAGCTCTAACCTAGAATTTGAACTGAGAATACCTAAAGAATGTAATGTTTCTAAAAAGATTTTTTCGGCTTTAGGTTTACCACTCCATCCTAACTTGAGGACATTTCTATGATTTAGCTCCAACCTAAGTAGTGGTATCTATCCACATAAAGATTTAAAATTGAAAAGTTTTAAATCTCCACTGAATTAATATAGGGAAGTTTCCAGGCTGAATAAATGATTTGTCGCTAATAGCCTAATATTGGGTAGCTGGACATATAAGTTTCTCATGACAGGATCTAAATTAAACTGTAAAAATAGTTACAAAATTTTTTCTAGTATATTTGTCCAGCATCTTGATTACACTATCATTTAGAAAATCAGGAAATGAATTTCTGAGCCTTGTAGCTCCTTACATCATCCCTCAGTGGAAACTGCGTTTTACGCAACACTGCTGTTAATCTTAAATAAATTTATTTTTGTGTAAAGAGATGGTCATGGCTCCTGCCAAGATACTTGTAGTTGATGACGACCCTGCGGTGCGGAATTTAATCCAACGCTTTTTGTTGAAGCAAAGCTATCAGGTAGAAGCTGCTGAGGATGGAAAGACCGCGTTGTCCTTATTTGAGCAATTTAACCCAGATTTGGTAATTCTTGATGTCAATTTGCCAGACGTAATTGGGTTTAACCTCTGTCAAGAAATGCAAAGTCGTAATGGTGTTTTTGTTCTCATGCTGACTAGCCGTACAGATGAGACTGACAAGATTCGCGGTTTTGCCAAAGGTGCTGATGACTATCTCACGAAGCCATTTGGCTTGGGAGAACTGGAAGTCAGAGTAGCCGCTATTTTGAGACGACAGAGGGTAGTAACTACCGCCGAACAGAAACGCTTGCTATTTGAAAAATTGATGATCGATCCGGTACGGCGAGAGGTGACACTGAATAGCCAAGCTGTACCCTTAACAGCTTTGGAATTTGATTTGTTACATTTTTTAGCTAGTCATCCTGGTCGAGTTTGGCGACGTGCAGAACTGATTCAAGAAGTTTGGGACTACGAATATGTGGGTGATCAACGTGTTGTAGACGTGCATATTGGCCAAATTCGCAAAAAGATTGAAGTCGATGCTAGCCAACCAGCATTAATTCAGACTGTACGTGGAGTTGGTTATAAATTTGAATGTCCAACTCATTCCCAGTTAGAAACAAATCCTTGAGTTGTTTTCAATCATCCCAATTTATGTATGAATAATTAGTGGGCATGGTATACCATGCCCAAATTTTTGTATTACCAATTTTGAATTTTTAATTACGGGAAATTTGGGTAAAAGCCCCGTCGTTCTACGACGATCAATTAGTACCGTTTGTACCAGCACGGAAGAGTATCTGGTACAGAAGCTTTGGCAAGTCGGTACAAAACTTTTTTAAACTAGCAGTGATGGAACAAAGTTTCTAAATAAACACGGGCAGCACGGCGATCGCTGTCTCCATTTTGCAGTAAAAATAATGATAGTGCTGCTGTCAGTACCCGATTTTGATCCCAATCAGGATGGGCTTCTAAGTAAGTTTTCAGTGATTCATGAAGAGTTTCGGGGATTTCTGTAAAAATACTAACTGTTGCGTTCATGAGATTTTCCTTGTGTAAGTTCAGTTAAAACGAACTATCGCTTGGTGTGAGGCAGTTGTAGGCAACATCAAAACTTATCTCAGAGGTAAGTTTTGGTGTCAACGTTTGCACAAACTATAAAACCTAGTCGCATCATTGTGCGACAAGAGGGGGTAGGTTTGTCAATGCTGCGAAATGTTAAAAACGATTGTATAAAAAATAAAAGCAAACGAAATAATCAGTGTTTTAACTATATTTATATTACATAACTTAATAAAAACTCAGTCTAATCAGATTATCCACACCGTGAATCAAAAATCCCCAGTAAGCCTGCAAGTACCCATCCTTTCGTAAAACATCTGTGGAAAACTCCAAAAATTCCTGTGGAAACCCTGTGGAATCAGTGAGGAAAATTTTACTCAATGATAAGAATTACAAAATAGTCAAGTCGCTGCGCTCTAATTCAAAATTCAAAATCTTGCCCTCGAACGAAGTGAAGGGTCAAAATTTAAAATTACGGACAATGTCACCTGTCACCTGTCACCTGTCACCTACTCCCTAACGCCGACGTTCTTGCAGCTTGCGATAAACAGCCTTTAAATCTACTTGATGGTGAGCTAAGGCAACCATTGTATGGTATAGTAAGTCTGCCACTTCACCAGCGATCGCGTCTGGCTCATCATCCTTAAACGCCATCACTACCTCAGCCGATTCTTCCCCAATTTTCTTTAAAATTTTGTTATCACCACCAGCAAATAACTTGCAGGTATAGGAACTTTCACTAGGATGATCGCGGCGATCGCATATTACCTCAAACACCTGAGATAATGTATCCCCAGGTGGGGCGGTGATTTTTCCTTCTACTTGATGAAAACAACTACGTTCGCCTGTATGACAGGCAATATCTCCTAGTTGCTCTACCCCAATTAGCAAAGCGTCACTATCGCAGTCATAACGAATACTTTGCACTTTTTGGATATGCCCAGAAGTCGCTCCCTTGTGCCATAATTCCTGACGGGAACGACTCCAAAACCATGTTTCTTCGGTGTCTAAAGTCTTTTGTAAAGATTCCTGATTCATCCACGCCATCATTAACACCGTGCCATCCAGGTAATCTTGGACAATCGCTGGCACTAAACCCCGTTCATCGTAGCGGATTTTTTCGACGGGGATGGCGTTGTGTAATGAATTTGGATCGGTGGAAAACATACCAGCTAATTTTCTTTAAATAAATCTAATGATGCCTGGTTTCACGATACCATTATCAATAGTTCGACTGGTATGATTTTTCCACACAATATATTGATCATCTTTGTAAAACAACATCCCTTTGCATGGCGGACTGCATTCTCACAGCACTTGACGCAACGTGATGAGCCTTAGAAACTTCACCATACCAGTGAATTGCCGAGTTAAAGGCCGCCCGATAAAGGTCTTGGTATGCCTCAGATAGTTGGGTACGGATCTCTAAAGGCAAGTCTTGATTCGACTTGTATAACATATTGTTATTTTTTTGTCTCTGTTAATTTTATACGATATAAGTTCTAGGCAAAATTTAACCCTATCCTAAGATAGAGCTTTTTTTGAATGCCCACAGATAGGAGAAAACCTTGGTAAACACCACAATTAAAACCACAAAATCACAAGAAGTTTTTGCTGCTGCTCAAAACCTGATGCCAGGCGGAGTTAGTTCCCCAGTTCGTGCCTTTAAATCTGTAGGGGGACAACCCATAGTTTTTGACAGGGTCAAAGGCGCGTATATCTGGGATGTAGATGGCAACCAATACATCGACTATGTAGGCACTTGGGGGCCGGCTATTTGTGGTCATGCTCATCCAGAAGTGATTAGCGCACTCCATGAAGCGTTAGAAAAAGGTACTAGCTTCGGTGCGCCTTCCGTGCTAGAAAATGTCCTGGCGGAAATGGTAATTGCTGCCGTTCCTAGCATCGAAATGGTGAGATTTGTTAACTCAGGCACAGAAGCTTGTATGGCTGTGCTACGGCTGATGCGAGCTTTTACAAACCGCGAGAAAGTCATCAAGTTTGAAGGCTGCTATCACGGACACGCTGATATGTTCTTAGTCAAAGCTGGCTCAGGTGTAGCCACCCTGGGTTTACCTGATTCCCCAGGTGTGCCTAAATCAGCGACTATCAGCACTCTTACCGCCCCATACAACGACCTAGAAGCAGTTAAAGCTTTATTTGAAGAAAACCCCGATCAGATTTCTGGTGTGATTTTAGAACCTGTTGTGGGTAACGCCGGATTTATTACCCCTGATGCTGGCTTTTTAGAAGGATTGCGGGAACTAACTCATGAGTATGGGGCGTTACTTGTGTTTGATGAAGTAATGACAGGTTTCCGTATTGCCTATGGTGGCGCACAAGAAAAATTTGGCATCAAACCCGATTTAACCACGATGGGTAAAGTCATTGGTGGTGGATTGCCAGTAGGTGCTTACGGTGGTCGCCGCGATATTATGTCTATGATTGCCCCGGCTGGCCCTGTATATCAAGCCGGAACTCTTTCGGGAAATCCCCTAGCGATGACTGCGGGAATTAAAACCTTGGAATTATTGCAAAAACCAGGTAGTTATGAATATCTGGAGCGAATCACTAAAAGACTAGCAGATGGCTTGCTAAAAGCGGCTCAAGAAACTGGTCATGCAGTTTGCGGTGGTAATATTAGCGCGATGTTCGGCTTATTCTTCACTTCTGGGCCTGTACATAACTATGAAGATGCCAAAAAGTCAGATACAGCCAAATTTGGCCGTTTCCATCGCGGTATGTTAGAGCGCGGTGTTTATTTAGCACCTTCTCAGTTTGAGGCTGGTTTTACTTCTTTAGCTCACACTGAAGAAGATATTGACCAAACGATCGCGATCGCACGGGATGTATTATCTAGTCTATGAGTGAGGAGTGCTGAGTGCTGAGTGCTGTTAGCGGTAGCGCGGCGTTTAGCCGGTGCTGAGTGAGGAGTGAGGAGTGCTGAGTTATGGGTAAGACCTATGTAATATTCATAACTCAGCACTTTCAACTCAGCACTAATTAACAGCCACATCCTTTGTGATTGCATCCTTTGATGGTTTTATGACCCTCTGCACAGCCTTCAGAACAGTAGTATTTCCCCTCCTTGTTAATTGCATCCTCTATGGAAACGATACAGAGGCAATCCGGACAGGCACATTTCAATTGATTTACGGTTGTCATCATTTTTCTCCCAAATATTACTGTAATTACACTATTATACCTGAACAGATATTCATATATTATTTATATAATTTAACGTAAATTTCTGAGCAATGAAGATAAAAATCTGCTCAATCAGATCAGAAACTTGAATCCAGATAGCTCAAAATTTTTAATTAAGTAATAGTACGTAAGTTGTATATTTTTGATGAATTAAAATCAGCGAGCTTAAAATCTGCTTACGTACAACAAATGCGATCGCAGTCTTTGATTTAAGGACATGATAGAGACTCGACACTATCTAGAAGTATAAGTATAATAAGTTGTTTGACCTGTTAATTGCTTTACATAAATCAGATTCAACTTTAGCAACTCTTCAAAGGATGTACCGCAAAACTTACCTAGCAAGAGTTGGCTTTAAGTCTCAATAATTGAAAAGAGAGTGTAACGCTACCGGTTATTATTTCGTGCAGCGAGTTGACAGTGCATGAGCTATTGCATAAATCCGACCTGTCCTAATCCAGAGAATGTAGCATATAGCCAAAGGTGTGAAGCTTGTGGCTCACAATTACTGTTGCGCGATCGCTATCGGGTATTGAAGCCATTAGGTCAGGGTGGCTTTGGCGCAACCTTTTTAGCCCGTGACGAAATTTTGCCAGGAGAACCAAGTTGCGTAATTAAACAACTACGTCTTTCAACTACAGCACCCCAGGTTTTGCAGATGGCGCGAGAACTGTTTGCGCGAGAAGCCAACACCCTAGGCAAAATTGGTAATCATCCCCAGATACCACGATTGTTAGACTATTTTGAGGCGGCAGAACAGTTCTACTTAGTTCAGGAATATATTAGCGGTTCTACGCTCCAGCAAGAGGTGAAACTGAATGGAACTTTTAGCGAAGCGGGTGTTAAGCAATTTTTAAGCGAAACTCTCCCTTTATTGCAATACATCCACGATCAAAAGGTTATTCACCGTGATATCAAGCCAGCTAACTTAATTCGCCGTTCTCAAGATTCGAGAATGGTACTCATTGACTTTGGTGCGGTCAAAAACCAAGTTACCCAAGCCACAACCAACCAATCAGGACATACAGCCCTAACTGCATATGCAATTGGTACTCCTGGTTTCGCACCTCCAGAGCAAATGGCGATGCGTCCAGTTTACGCTAGTGATATTTATGCACTTGGTGTCACCTGTGTTTATCTTCTGACAGGTAAAACTCCCAAAGACCTCGATTACAATCCCAGTACAGGTGAAATTATGTGGGAACATTTAGTGCAAGCTAGTGACCACTTGATTCTTGTACTACGAAAAATGTTGGAAGTCTCTGTTCGCAGTCGCTATCATTCAGCTACAGAAGTTCTCAAAGCATTGGAGATAGAGCCATATTTAGAAAGCTTGGCTGGTGGATTGCTAGTTAAATCAGATCCTAATCATAAAGATTCAACACACAATCGCCCAGAAGATTCTGCAATTTTACATAGCAACCCTTCTGCTACAGCGACAGGTTTAGGGGTAGCACAGGTAGCTGCTGCAATTCGCGCTAGACGAGCCAAAATAGGTGATGGAACTAGATTAGATGCTGGAGGAACACGACAAGGCGTTTCCCATGCTAACAGTAACAGCAATGCTTCACAAAACCCCAAATCCAAAGTTGGACGTAGACTAGATACCCAAAGTTTACTAACAGCTTATTTGAAGGGAAGACGAGATTTTGCTCTACATAATTTAAACTTACTCAATCTCCAAGGTGTAGACTTATCATCTACTAATTTCCATTCTTGTCAATTACAAAATACTAATCTCCAAGGAGCTAATCTCCACAATAGCGATTTTGGTAGAGCTAGTTTAACTCGTGCCAATTTGAAGGATGCTAATCTCACTAAAGCTTACTTCAATCATGCCGATTTAGAAGGAGCAGACCTACGTGGTGCAGACCTCACTAATGCTTATCTCAGTAATGCTAATCTGCGGGGTGCGAATTTATGTGGTGCTAACCTCACCGGGGCAAAAATTTCTGATGAGCAACTAGCATTAGCTAAGACTAATTGGATGACAGTACGTCCCAACGGTAAACGGGGTTTATTGTGATTTGAAAAAGGCTGTGAATAGGTGACAGGTGACGGTGACAGGTGACGGGTGACGGTGACAGGCTTGAACTCAGAATTAATTAATTCAAAATTATTCTTATTCCTCTTAGGGATTGCAGATATGAAAAATAATTTAAAAAACCAGGAAATAGAACGGCGTTTAAATTTGTATCAGGTATTTCTGGCTTTATATGAACGGCATGGTCATCTTCTAGATGAAATTCTCCAACTAGAAAATCTCTATCAGCCATCATTAACAGAGTTAAAATTGCGTTATGTTCAGGGTTTTGTAGATGCTTCATCTGTTTATGTAATCACTAACCTCTGTAACAATCAGACGCAAACTCTCCAGCAACCGCAACAGGTTTGGACAATAGGGCGCGATCTCAATAATGGTATATGCACTGATGACCAACATTTATCTCGTTGTCACGCCGCCATTCAGTACATTGTGAATCAAGGTTTTTATTTAGTAGATTTTCATAGTACAAATGGTTCTTCTGTCAATGGTGAAACTGTCTATCAACCAGTCAAACTTAAAGATGGCGATCGCATCCGGTTAGGAAGTTTGACTTTTGATTTTTTCTTAAATCATCAACGCCGCATTTTACCAACATTACCAACAGATTTACTCACTCAATTAATTCCACTACCAACAGATATTCAACAACAGGCATTAGGTGATAATACTGTTTATCAAGAGCAAGTTGAACTAGCAAACCTTGATGAGACTGTACAAATTTCTCTAGATTGTGCTTGGGGTAGATTAGAATATGGGCGGGATGGTTTACATGAACAGCAAAAATCAGAAATTTTAGACAGATATTTTCAACAACCAAACAACTTTAATGTTGGTAGTGAGGACTAAAAAAAGATTACTCTTATTTGGAGTAATCTTTTTCATCAATAGCCGCATTTTGAATTAAATTCTATTCTTCCTCTGCATCAACATCATCTTCATCTTCATCTTCTTCATTGACTTTAGCCACAGAATTTGCCGAAACAACTGCGCCCTTATCTAATTTTTCTCGTACTAGTTTCTTGATTTGTTCAGAAAAATCTTGCTTTTCCTCTAGGTACTTAATAGCGTTATCTCGACCTTGGGAAATGTTATCGCCATTGTAACTGTACCAAGCTCCTTTACGAACAAGAATACCAGTTTCTTCGGCTAAATCCACTAGACAACCTATAGTAGAAATTCCTTTACCAAAAATAATGTCGAATTCCGCTATTCTAAAAGGTGGTGCAACTTTATTTTTAGCGACTTTGACTTTAACGCGGTTACCAAATTCATCTGTACCCTTTTTCAAAGTTTGAATCCGGCGAATATCCAAGCGCACTGACGCGTAAAACTTCAACGCGTTACCACCGGTAGTAGTTTCAGGGCTACCGTAGGTGACACCAATTTTTTGCCGTAACTGGTTAATAAAGATTACAGTGCAACCAGATTTACCTATATTCCCCGTAATTTTGCGTAGGGCTTGGCTCATCAGTCTGGCTTGCAACCCAACGTGAGCATCACCCATATCTCCTTCAATTTCAGCGCGGGGAACTAAGGCTGCTACTGAGTCAATAACTACAATATCAACTGCTGCGGAGCGTACTAATTGGTCAACTATTTCCAAACCTGCTTCACCGGTGTCAGGTTGAGAAACCAGGAGATTGTGAATATCTACACCTAAAGCCGCAGCATAGGTAGGGTCAAGGGCGTGTTCTGCGTCTACAAAAGCAGCGATGCCACCTTCTTTTTGTACTTCTGCGATCGCGTGCAGTGCTACAGTCGTCTTACCGGAACTTTCCGGCCCATAAATCTCAATTACCCGTCCCTTGGGTAAACCACCACCTAATGCTAAATCCAAAGTCAACGCCCCTGTGGAAATTGTCTCTACCCTCATCCGGGTAGCATCACCCAGGCGCATGATTGCTCCTTTACCGAAGCTGCGCTCAATCTGGTTAAGTACCATCGTTAGAGCCTTTTGCTTGCCGGAAGTATCGGTATTGATAGCCATTCGTGCCTCTATAAGTATATGGATTTAAGATGTGTGGGGTCTAGAGTTTGAGTAGAACAGATATACTATTTTAGCCGGAAATTTCTGGAATAGGACTTCTCAAATTAAAAAGTAACTGTGACAAGATCCTAACCTGATTGCTACGTGATTGGGGTAGTGGGATTGTAAAAATTTTGAAAAAGGTAGTTTTTGACACTCGTATTGGCGTATCGGGGCTATCTGAGAATTAAATTTGCAAAGTGTGATGTAAGTTTCCCCGTCCAAAATCCATCAATTTCAGTCCATCCTTCTTTTAATGTCAGCATTTTCTTCTTTGCCAGTTGATTTTCATAGGTGAACCTAACTTGATATTTACCAGGCTGACTGTGCCAGAAAATCCAAATACCTCAATAAATGGCATTGCCTAGAAGCCGTAGATAATTTTCACCGTACCAATTAAATTTGGCATCCATGAAAAAATCAAAACTTTCTCTAGGTATGATTAGTGGGATATCTGACTTTTCTACCTCCCTTGTGGCATTTTTATTTAAAGATATGTGCATAGCCTTGCCATGAGGATCTAATATTTCAGGCAAAATCAAAGGTAAGTCAAAGCGATAGGGTATTGATGCTTGATTAGTAATACGAACTCCAAATTGAACAGGAATTTCTTCTCCAATTTTAGGGAGGCGCACCATTTCTTCAGACATCATAGTTTCAAAGCCGATTCCATCTACTTCAATAGCATTGGGATTATTTGATTCACAAGATGACATATTTTCCCTATGCGTTGTAACAACAGTGACTAAGTGCCTGTGTCAAGTCTGTTGCTGTGCAATTCTCTTCACGGCTTCAATGTTAATGTCTAACTGTTGAGCGATGTCTTCTACACTAATTCCTGCTTTTAACAGCAATGGCACAGCCTCTAACTTACCTTCTTCTCTCCCTTCATTTAAGGCTTCTTGATAAACTCTAGTTTGTTTGAGGGCGTTCAGTTTCAGCATATTTTCTATCTCTTGGCGGCTTAATAGAGGAAACTGTAAACTATGATCGTTTCAATTAAATCTATGATGGCTTGGCTAGAGAAACGGTCTGCTATTTCTTGTCTAGTTTTAGTAATCAGTTCTCTAGCACGGTTAGGTGCAGTTTCTTCTGGTTTTACTACTAATTTAATGATATCGATACCCAAGGACTGGGAGGTTGGTTCGATTTCATTCAGATATACTCTTTGAACTTTGGAACTGTCTAACAATATTTGATGTAATCTATTTTAATTTGGTTCTAGAGAACGTTTGGGGTAGATAATCACTAAATATCAGTCATAAATATCTAGATTTTGGTCTATATAGAAGAATAGCTCTGCAAATACCCTATGGTACAGCAATTCATCTTTTTAGAATTGCACTATGCCTCCGGCACGCTACGCGAGCGCAAAAATAGACAGTTTGATCGGGATTTTTGGCTGTTGGTAGAAATACTCCATCAATGCGAAAAGCTGTTTGTTTGATTTCTACTGAACGAAATTGATAACCAGAGTATCCGATTAACTCAAAGAAAATACTAGGAAACTCAGCAAATAATTGATAAAAAATACTGTCAGTCTTCACTCTAAATGCTGGATGTATAAGAAAGGCGTTATGTTGATTCTAAGTGCATAGTGGGTTGAAATAATATGAATCTTGACTTTCCTGATACCACTTTATCTGTAGCAGGAATCACCGAATATATCCAAGTCCTGTTAGAAGAAAATCCCATCCTGCGACAAGTTTGGGTAATTGGTGAAGTATCGAGTGCAAATCAGCATCGGAGTGGGTTATTTTTCACCCTGCAAGACCCCGATCGCACAGCCTCAATTAAGTGTGTGACATGGAATAGTCAAGTTACTAAATTGATGCAGCTACCTACTGTTGGGGAACAGATTATTATTTTAGGCAGTATTCGCGTATATCCCCAAAGAGGAGAGTATCAATTAACAGTATGGCAAGCTTTACCTGCTGGTGAGGGTTTGCAAGCACTGCGCTATCAACAGTTGCGTAATCGCTTGCTAGCTGAGGGTTTATTTGATGCTGCTAGAAAGCGATCGCTTCCTCTGCATCCCCAAACGATCGCTGTTGTCACATCTCCAACGGCGGCGGCTTGGGGAGATATTCAAAGAACCCTCAAGCAAAGATATCCAGGGTTACACGTTTTATTTTCACCCGCTACAGTCCAAGGTGAGCAAGCAGCAGACTCGATTGTTAAAGCTATTGAACGGGTAGAAGGAGATGGACGCGCGGAGGTATTAATTTTATCGCGGGGCGGCGGTGCAGTGGAGGAATTGGCTTGTTTTAATGATGAACGAGTAGTTAGGGCGGTGGCTGAGTGTTCTATACCAGTAATTACGGGGATTGGTCATCAACGGGATGAGTCGTTAACAGATTTGGTGGCGGATGTGTGTGTACATACACCCACGGCGGCGGCGGAAACTGTTGTCCCTTCTCTAGCAGAATTATATAGTCAGCATCAGCAGCGATTTGATGCTTTATATGATGCGTTGCTGGCTTCTCAGAGTCAAGCTGCTTATAAACTGCAAACCTTGCGCCATCGGTTGCGAAATCTGCGCTTAGATAGACAAGTACAGCAAGAAGTCCAAAAACTGACTTGGGAACGTCAACGATTGCTGCAACTAACCAAAGGGCGATCGCAACAAGCAAAACAACATTTAGAATTATTACGGCAAAAATTAGCCACTCTCGACCCCAAAGCCGTGTTACAGCGTGGTTATGCGGTAGTCAGACAAGAAAATGGTGCGATCGCGCGTGCTGCTAGTGAACTAACCATAGGGCAAGAATTATTGCTGCAATTGGCACAAGGTAAAGTGAAAGTGAAGGTGCTGGAAGTAGATAATGAATAAATGGGTATGGGGCATTGTAGTAGAGTTGCATAGCTGAATTGTTGGGGTTTATTTGTGGTTTAATGTGAGAGAAAATTGATCAATTCACTGGTTAAAAATAAAGAAAGAATCAATGGTTAAACGGAAATCATCTTCTAATTCTGATGCTTTACCAGATTGGAATTATGAGGAAAAAGTAGCAGAAATAGAAAAAATTATCGCTCGGATTGAATCAGGTAATTTACAGTTAGAAGCTGTATTTGATCAGTTTGCCAATGCAGTTGAATACTTGCAGCAATGCGAAACTTTTTTACAGCAACGACAAAAGCAGGTTGATTTATTAATTGAAACTTTGAGTGATAGTCAATAATTAAGCGGGAACAGGCAACAGGGAAGTCCCCATAATTAAAATTAGGAGATGATCGGTGTCGGTATACTTGGGGTTCTATTTTCTCCTTGTCGCCCATTCCCCGCTCAAATAACTATCTTGGCAGCGAATATGGGAATAAATTTCGCGTCAAGTACATAATACTAGTAGATGTGATTGATTAATACGTTTTGTTACTAAGATGCGAGCGCAATATTGGTTGCTCGTAAATTCTGTTTACTGCATTGTTATAGGAGCAATTTTTTTGGGAAAGCTAGGCTTAATCATCTGCTAACTTTCTCCGCTTTTAGGCACTACTACGTATAGCTTGCTACTCCTAAGATGTATGTTTGCGATAGTCAGAAAATATTTGCCTTGGGCAACGTAATCACAAGGGTAGTGCATGAAATTAATCATTTGGTTGGTTTAAATGCCAAAAATTTGTGATCAATTTTTAAATGAGGTGTTTCATGTCCGCAGTTAACCTCAAAAAAATTTTTAATAAAAAAGAGTTACCTTCTGTCCTGCACGAGTTAGTCTACCAACTCAATATGGCGATCGATGTTGAATTGGTAGACGGTACTAACCTCCTGAGCATTGGGGAGCAAACTGCAAAAAAGCGACATCCAATTGAGGTGTCAGGAGAAATCATTGGGTGGGTAATTGGAGAGGAACAAGTAAGCTTAGTTGCAATGTTGCTCTCATTTATAGCAAAACAGGAAGCAGACAAGAAAGAACTTGCGAAAGAATTGCTGGAGCGATATCAGGAAATTGATTTATTTGAGGATATCTCAACTCAACTGACAACAAGTTTGGATAAACGTCAGATTGCCGAACTTGTACTTCAGGAAATGAGTCAATTAATTGAATCTTCGGCGGGAATGATCCTGCTGCTGAATTCAGATGCAACTGCATTTGAAATCATCGGCGAATATGGACTCTTTTTTGACCAAAGTCAGCCGCAACCAGGTAAGGGAATTATTGGCAACATTGTACAATCCGGGCGAGCAGAACTGATCAATAATGTGCAGGCCGATTCGCGATCGCAAGGACAAGAAAAAGTGAGTGCGTTGATTTGCGTACCCTTGCGAGCCAAAGAACGAGTCACAGGAGCGATCGCTATTGGTACAACCAAAACCGACTCATACAAAGCTGAACATCTCAAAATTGTGAGTATTTTTACTTCACAAACAGCGATCGCCATTGAAAAGGCTTTGCTATACGAGCAAAGCACCCAAGCCACCGCCCAAGCTAAAGCCCAAACAGAAAAACTCCAGCAGGCTCTCCACGATTTACAACTGGCGCAAACCCAGCTAATTCAAAGCGAGAAAATGTCAAGTTTAGGGCAACTTATCGCCGGAGTTGCCCACGAAATCAATAACCCAGTTAACTTTATCTGCGGCAATTTGAAGTATGTTGCCGAATACGCCCAAGACTTATTACACCTGCTGCAATACTATCAACAGTTTTCACCTGTAGCTACCACAGAACTGCAATCAGAGCTAGATAATATCGATGTGGAATTTATCATGGAGGATCTTCCTAAACTGCTGGATTCCATGAAACTGGGGACAGATCGCATTGTGGAAATAGTCAAATCCCTGAAAAACTTTTCCCGCCATGACGAAGCCCAAATGAAAACCGTCAACATCTACAGTGGTATCGACGGAACGCTGATGATTCTGCGCCATCGTCTCAAAGCCTCTAGTAACCGTCCAGCAATTGAAATCATTAAAGACTATACCGAACTTCCTCTAGTTGAATGCTATCCCGGAAAGTTAAATCAGGTGTTTATGAACATCCTGGCAAATGCTGTTGATGCTTTAGAAGAGGCAATGGAGAATGAGGTAATAGCTAACCCTACTCCCCAAATTACGATTCGTACCCAAACCATAGACGACCAGTGGGTTGTGATTAGGATTGCCGACAATGGCCCAGGTATGAATGAGGAGGTAATTCACCGGATTTATGATCCCTTCTTCACCACAAAAGAAATTGGCAAAGGAACTGGGTTGGGTATGGCCATCACCTACCAAATTGTTGTAGAAGGACATGGGGGGACTCTCAAGTGTCGTTCACAACCAGGCAAAGGTACAGAATTTTGGATTCAGATTCCCGTCAATTGTGTCGCTCAGGAGGGCGTTGTAGAGCAGAGTAGCATCAGTGCTGTTGGCAAAACTGCGATGATCTCCGACCGTGGAGCGCAGCCCATCGCACCTGCAATCGATGTCGATGCCGAGGGCTTTATCCCATCGAGAACTCCAATACTCAAACCAGCTGAACTACTGATCCGCCATACTCAACTGATTCGGCGACTTTCAACACAGAGTCCAGGAGTAGATGCGGCATCCCCTGAGCAAATTTACCAAATGTTCCAACGTCACCCGATTTCTTTAAAGCTTTATGCCACCTTATTGTCCTGGTTCTGCTGTCCTAGTGCTACCCCATACGGAGAACAACGAGAAAAAACCCACCTATTTCAAGAAAAATAACATAGCCTCAAACCTTTTTTATTTTGAATTGATTCATTCCTAGCTCCTAGCAACATCCACCCAGGAAATCTCAACTATGTCTAGCCGACTTGAAGAATCTAGCCGTCACCTTTTAGAACAATGTCCCATTGGTCTTGTGCTTTACCGCCTCGATGGAACGCTGATTGACATTAACCCCGCCTATGCTGCCATTTTGGGGCGCACTGTCCCGGAAACTCTCAACCTCAACCACTGGCAAATCACTGCCGAGAACTATATCGCCACCGAGCGAGCCATGCTGGAAAACCCAGAACAAACTAGTACAGGTCAGCCGTATGAAAAGGAGTATATCCACAAAGATGGGCATTTAGTTCCAGTCAGGATCTGGGGACGGATGATTGAGCAAGATGGAGAGCAGCTGATCTGGTCGAGTGTGGAGGACATCAGCGACTTGAGAAAAGCCCAACAAGAACGCCAAAAAACCGAAAAAATCTTGAAACAGAATGAAGCAAGATACCGTTCTCTGCTCAAAACTAACACGCAGATTATTTGGGTTAGTTCACCAGAAGGAATTTGCTTTGAACTCAAAGACTGGATCGCCTACACAGGTCAAAGCCTAGCTGAAGCCGAGAATGGCGGTTGGATTGATGCCGTTCATCCCGACGATCGCGACTATACAGAAGAAGCCTGGAGTAATGCCGTAGCCAACCTCAGTTCCTATCAAATTGAATACCGCATTCGGGGCAAGGATGGCAACTATCGCTACTTTTGGGTTTGGGGTGCGCCTGTGATTGAAGATGACGGCAGTGTGCGGGAATGGATTGGCACTTGTACAGATATTCAAGATCGCAAATTGGCAGAAGCTGAAAATCAACGTCTTCAGGAGCGATACAGCTCTTTAGTGACCGCCTCCTCACAGATTGTTTGGGGAGCAACGCCGGCAGGAATGGCCATCAGCCGTGAAATGTTGACTTGGATGGCTTATACAGGTCAGACTGAGTCCGAAACTGAGGGTTGGGGCTGGATTGAAGCAGTCCACCCCGATGATCGCGATCGCTCCGCCAAAGTTTGGAGTGCAGCAGTGGCAAGCCGATGTATCTATCAAACCGAGTATCGGTTGCGTAGTCAGGACGGTCACTATCGCCACTTCTCGGTTTGTGGCGCACCTGTTCTAGAAGCCGATGGTAGCGTCCGGGAATGGATTGTTACTTGTGCCGACATTCATGAACGCAAGCTGACAGAAGCGGAAAATCAACGTTTATTAGATATGTTAAATCATTCCAGTGATGCCATTATTGTGCGTGACATGAATGACAAGATTGCTTACTGGAATCAAGGTGCAGAAAGTCTCTACAATTTGACCCGTGAACAAGTAAAAGACCAATCTATTTACACTTTTATTACCAAAACCTTTCCCAAACCCAAAGCAGAAATCTTCGCAGATTTATTAGAGCAAGGTAATTGGGAAGGAGAAGTGCAACACCTCACCTGCAACGGCAAAATGATCATGGTTCAGAGTCGTTGGACATTGCAAAGAGACTTCTCTGGAATGCCCTGCGCCATACTAGAAATCAATACTGATATTACTGCTCGCAAGCAAGCAGAAATCGCTCTCCGGCAACTAAACCAAGAACTAGAAGCCAGGGTTGCCGAAAGGACGGCAGCACTGCAAGATACCCTCGCAGAAGCCCAAGGGTTAAATGCCATCTTAGATAACTTAGCAGATGGTTTGTTGGTAGTAGACACCACCGGACAAATTACCCACTTTAATCCTGCATTTTTAAGTATGCACGGATTGACAGCCGCCGCACTCAAGGGACATTACCAAGAACTGCCGATCGCCGGTTTACCGAACCTGATTGAACAAACTCAGTCCCATCCCCAAGAGATATTTGCTGCTGAAATTGCACTGACTAAGGAACGTATTGGTCAGGCAGTAGCCACTGCCATCTTTAAGCGGACATTAGCTAACGAACCTGCTGCTTGTTTTGGTTCAGCACTGTTGATTCGGGATATAACAGCAGAGAAGGAAATCGACAAGATGAAGACTGATTTCATTTCCACAGTTTCCCACGAGCTGCGGACACCACTAACTTCTGTGCTTGGTTTTGCCTCCATCATTAAAGACAAGTTAGAAACCGATGTGTTCCCCATACTTCCTACTGAAGACCGCAAACTTCAGAAAACAATCAAGCGGGTGGGTGACAATCTCAATATTATTGTCTCGGAAGCAGAACGGCTGACATCTTTAATTAACGATGTTTTAGATATCGCCAAGATGGAAGCCGGTAAGGTGGAATGGCAGATGCAGCCAATCGATCCGGGTGAGTTATTAGATTGGGCAACTACTTCTACATGGGCATTATTTGAAAGCAATGGCTTGCATTTAATTAATGACATTGAAGATGGTCTACCTCAAATAGTGGGCGATCGCAACCGTCTGTTGCAAGTCTTGATTAACCTAATTTCCAATGCTGTTAAATTTACTCAATCTGGTTCTGTTACCTGTCGTGTCAAACAAGAAAACGAGGGTGTGTGCATCAGCGTCATCGATACAGGTATTGGCATTGCACCCGAAGACCAGCCGAAAGTATTCGAGAAATTCCGCCAAGTTGGTGATACCCTCACCGACAAACCCAAAGGTACAGGGTTAGGACTGCCCATTTGCAAACAAATCATCGATCATCACGGCGGTAGAATTTGGATGGAAAGTGAAGCTGGTCAAGGTAGCACGTTTTCATTCATTATTCCGACTTACAAAAGTGAGAATACAGCCAGTGCCAATCTAAATCTAGATGCGCTTGTGAAACAACTCAAAGAACACGTCATCAAGAAGAATGCTGTACTAAACGAAAACCGCAAAACTATTTTGGTTGTTGATGATGATGCCAACATTCGGGAACTGCTACGTCAACAATTAGAAAACGAAGGCTACAATGTTCG
Organism: Anabaena sp. UHCC 0399; assembly: GCF_034931465.1. Classification (NCBI taxonomy): domain Bacteria; kingdom Bacillati; phylum Cyanobacteriota; class Cyanophyceae; order Nostocales; family Nostocaceae; genus Anabaena; species Anabaena sp. UHCC 0399. Next base: position 58,077 of record NZ_JAYGGZ010000013.1, read on the forward strand.
GGAAGCTAAAGACGGAGTGGATGCAATTCAACAGATCAAAATAGCCCGTCCCGATTTGATTCTTTTAGATGTGATGATGCCTCAAATTAATGGTTTTGATGTGGCAGCAGTCCTCAAAAATGATCCCCAGACAGCCGATATTCCGATTATTATCCTATCAATTATTGAAAATAAGGAAAGGGGCTATCACATTGGCATTGATCGCTATCTCACAAAACCTATCAACTCACAGCACCTTCTGAGCGAAATTGACTTACTACTTTCCCAAGGAACTTCTAGTAAAAAAGTATTAGTTGTTGATAAAAACGCGTCAACATTAAAAACTATATCTGATGTCCTGCAAACTCAGGGATATAACGTGATTGAAGCCTCCAATCCTCAAGAATGTATCCATAAAGCCCTCTCCGCTAAACCAGACATGATCATCCTCGATTCCATCTTCTCCGAAGAAACTGAATTAGTAAAAACCCTACGGTTTGAAAAAGAGTTGGAGAATGTCTTCTTTATCATGTTGTCAGATCGTTAATTTTAAGAGTGATGAGTAATGAGTAATGAGTAATGAGTGCTGAGTTGAAAGACCGCCCACAAGAGGCAGGGCTTTTATTACCAAGTATCTAAGTACCTAGTAAATCTTAAACTCTCCTCTTCCCTAATTCCCAATCTAAAATCTAAAATTAAAAATTTAAAATAGTATGACTCAAAAAATTCTCATTGTTGATGATGAACCTAACATCGTAATTTTAATGGAACAAGCCCTAGAAGCATTAGAAGATGAAGGTGTTGAATTTTTTACAGCCCGAAATGGAGAAGAAGCACTGGAAACTATTAAAACTGAAAAACCAGATTTAGTTTTTCTGGATGTAATGATGCCAAAAATGAGTGGTTTGGAAGTCTGCCAAATTGTAAAAAAAGACTTACAAATGAATGATGTCTACATTGTGATGTTGACAGCTAAGGGGCAAGAATTTGATAAACAAAAAGGCATGGATGTTGGTGCTGATCTCTATCTAACTAAACCATTTCGCCCGAAGGAAGTTCTGGAAAAGTCAATGCAGGTCTTGGGCTTTTGAAAAATCTGCCATCTAAAAATCATCATCTACTGCGTCATCATCTACCCATTCAGATGTACTGGTTTCCGATATGTCTTCACCTTCATCTGTAAATCGGATTATTTGCCCATCAAAAAATTGTGCTAGACGCTGGGCGGCGATCGCACATTCATCTGTTTCCCAACTGGCTAGAGGTGCTGGAGTAGGTGGGGGTGCTGGTGTTTTCGCGCCGCCTGTAAATTTTGCTGCTGGTTCTGATTTTGCTGATGTGGTTGGGGGTGGTGTAGCTGCTGGTGGTTTGTGGTTGTTGTAACTAGGTGGAGGTGACTGCTTGACTGTGTGAGAACCGTTACCGTTAGTTGGCGGTGTTTTCTTTGCACCAGGGGGAGTTGATGTATTAGCTTTTTCTAAACTGACTTGAATTTCTTGATTGAAGGTCTGTTGAAAAGCCGCCGTAATCATCGGTAAATCAGATTTCACTTTGTCAAACCACACGGGTTTGACACCAACACGCACTACAGCACCATCAAATTCAATTAAATGGCACATTTGACCTAACAAGGCACGTCTGGGTATTTGCTGAATATTACTCAATACCTGCTGCCAAATTTGGGCCAAATCAAGTTCTGCTGTCTCAACAGTTTCCTCGGTGGGTGGTAAGGGTTTCTCTTCTGGGGTGGAAGGAGACGGGGATGATGCGATAGGGAGGGCTACTTCTTCCTCTGGGATGGGGGGACGCAATGGAGTAACTGAAGAAGAAACTGGAGGCGGTGGAGTTGCTGGGGCGACTTTTTGAGGTGGGATTTGTGGGGGGACGGATGGACGCTGATCACTGGGGAATACTACGGGTAATACACCTGTAGCAACCGGCTGAATATTCGCACTGGGTAACAATCCTAGTAATGTCACCTCTAGCCATAATCGTGGCTGGGTAGTGTTTTTAATTTGCAGTTCTGATGTTTGTAGATGTTTTTGACCCAGCAGAATATTAGTTATGGGTAAAGGCTGGGCAGATTCAACTAATGCTTTCCAGGTTTGTTGGGTACAAGCAACTAAATCAGGACGATTAGGTGCGGTTTTAGCTATGAGTAAATCACGGTAGAAGGCAGCGAGATTTTGCAGAATGGTGAGAGGTTCTCGACCACGATCTAAAATTTGGCGCGTCTGTTCTAAAACTGCTTCTGGATGATCTTGAGCGATCGCATTTAACAATCCCAGCAAATCCTGTTCGCTGACTGCACCAACCAAATCCCAGACGCGTTCCTGGTTGACTTCCCCCGGTAATAAAGCTAACTGGTCGAGGAGACTTTCCGCATCCCGCAATCCTCCTTGGGACAGTTGACCTACTAGCCTCACAGCTTCTAGTGAAATACTAATACTTTCCTTGGAGGCGATCGCCATCAAATGCTTTACCATCGCCTCCAACTCAATCCGTCTAAAATCAAACCTTTGGCAGCGCGAAATAATTGTCGGTAATACCCGTTGCGGGTCGGTTGTAGCTAGTACAAAAACTACGTGTCTAGGTGGTTCTTCTAGGGTTTTAAGTAGCGCATTAAATGCCGCACTACTGAGCATATGGCATTCATCGACCACATACACCTTATAACGACACTGCACAGGGGCGAATTGGGCTTTTTCAATCAATTCACGGATATTATCAACACCAGTGTTACTGGCAGCGTCAATTTCAATTACATCTAATGAGTAACCTTTGGTAATCCCTTGACAAACGTCACATACGCCACAGGGTTCAGCCGTAGGTTTATCACCTTTGAGACAATTGAGAGACTTAGCCAAAATACGCGCACTGGAAGTTTTACCCGTTCCTCTAGGGCCAGTGAACAAATAAGCAGGGGCAATTTTAGCTGTACGGATAGCATTAATCAGAGTGGTAGCGATCGCTTCTTGCCCCACCAGTTCAGCAAAACTCTTTGGGCGATACTTGTGGTGCAGGGGTTCGTAAGACATGGATCAAAAAATTCTATGCCTTTGGTAGTTGACAAAGCCAAAAGCCTGACAAGTATACCAGTTTTAATCTTTTGACTAAACTTAGCGGTTGAGTAAGAATCTGTTTCTATCCCCACTCAGCACTCATAACTCATAACTCAGCACTCAGCACTCATTACTAATCTATGGTTAAAGCATTTTAAACTTTACTGCTCATGTTGACGACTGTGACATAACCTAGAAGAGACAATAAAACTCACCCAACTTATATACATTTTATTGGTCGGCGTAAAGCGAAGGGACAGTTCGATGACGTAAGTGTCCCATGTAGGCGTTGGCGTAGCCTCTCGTAGAGATGGTCTCCGACCGACCGGAGGTCATCGCTAGAATCTTAAGGAAAACAATAGTAGATGGTACAGCAAATGCTCAGGCGGTTAATCCAGTGGTTTAAAAGACTATTTCAAGGCTTGTTCGGTAAAAAATCAACTCCTGCAAAAGTTAGCGAAAATATCCCAGCACAACCTGCACCGCCTCTCACCGATACAGATTTAGAATTTCTGTTTACGGAATTTTTAGAAGGAGTACATCAGGCGCGGGGACAAACTTGGGCATTAAGGTGGCTACAAAATATTGAACATCGCGTCACAACTGAACGATGGATACAGTGGTTAAAGCAGTTTGGGGCAAAATTGCTAGCATCCCCTTCCCCCAACAATGAATTAGCTGCGCGGTTAGTGCAACTAGGGGAGTTGGGCGTGGGAGAAATAGGAGATGTAGCCTATGACTTGGGAATGCAGATGCTAACCCGCAATCAGGGTGAACCCATCTGGGAATATGACGGGCCTGATGCTATTAGTACAAATATACCACAAATAGATAATCAATCAACCCCAGATGTCTCTCCAGAGGAAGAATTACAAACCGTTACCCTTGATGAGTTGCTTGTGATGTTGCAACAAGATGAAAACTTACGGCGGCAAATGGCCGAACAACTGGCCATTGAAACAGATGATCCCCAAGTGATTGTTGAGACATTAGTCAATCAATATTATGCTACTAGTGAACCCAATACGGATTCGGTATGAATTGGGGAATGGGAAATGGGAAATGGGGCAGAAGTTATTCACTGCGTGACGCTAGCGCGAACAATTTTGAATTTTGTAGGCTTGCCTTCCCGTAGGGTATTTTGAATTTTGAATTTATATGCCCAATCCCCAGTCCCGATGAACAAAAACTAACAAAGTTTTGTATATTTTTTATAACTATATGACGGAAAACGCTGACAATTTCAGTATATTTCACGCAGATCATGATAGATTGCGATTTTTTCAGCACAACGATGGCTACAATCTAGGGTAAACAAAATCCAAGAGTATAGCAGATGCTCACTCGGCTATTGCAGTGGTTTAAAACAATAGAAACACACCCCGTTGCTAGTAACCAGATTGGTTCTTTTAAAGCTGCAAGGGAAGAGCAGGTGGTAGAATTGCCACCTGCATTGACTAATGCGGATCTGGAACTTTTGTTTACGCAGCTTTTAGAAGGTGTGTATCAAGGACGCGGACAGCAATGGGCAATCAAGTTTTTGCAGAGGATGGAAGACCGCATCAGTATTGATCGGTGGATAGATTGGCTGTTGGTCTTTGGTGAAAAATTACTCCTGTCGCCTGCGCCCAATCATCTAGTAGCCACAAAGATGGTGCAGCTAGGTGAATTGGATATTGGCAAAGTCGGTGAACTATCTTATGAAATTGGTATCCAGTTGTTGAATAGAGATTCTGATGAATTGCCCCAAGAGTATCAACAGCTAGAAGTAAGTGAAACTACTGAAATCGCCATAGATTCTCCTGGACAAGCATTAATCCGTAATTTGGGTGATCTTTTATGGGAGACGGAAGAACCAGAAATGGCGTTAAAAAGTGAGAATGAGGAAAATACCCAAATTCTCGCAGAAGGTAGTCCTCAATTCTGGACGGACGTTGCTGAAGAAGGTTATACAGAAACTACGGAAGAATCGTTTTGGCAAGATCCGCCTCAAGCAACTGAAGTGGTGGAAGAAAGTTATACGGAGAATTGGCAATACCAGCCGCAAGAAATTGAGTTTGTAGCACCAAGTGAGCCTGTTGTAGTTGCGACTATAGAAAACTTAGCAGAACTGAGTTGGGAATATCTGCCCCAAGAAATTGTCGTCTCTACTGAGGCGATCGCTATACCAGCCGAAGAAGATGTCATCAGTAACTTGAGTGAAGTGGTATTTGATGATTCAGCCACAGCATCAGGAGCAGTTGTATTATCCACTCAAGCTCACTGGGATCAATCCTTGGCTAATTTAGAGCCAGATGTTGCCGATACCTTAGATGAGTTATTGGTACGATTGGATCAAAGTACCAGTTTAGTTCAACATTTGGCGGCTAATCTAGCAGTCCAGCCTCTCCAACTCCCAGCTATTACAGGCGAGTTTCCGAGTCCTTTGGTGCAGGCGCAAGCATGGTTTTACCAAGGTTTGCAGCAGGCTAAAAGTGGTAATTTGGCAGAAGCGATCGCCTCCTATGAACAAGCAATTCAACTCAATCCCCACTCCCATGAATATTGGTTCAATCGGGGTTTAACTTTATTTCACTTGGAACGACTGACGGAAGCGATCGCCTCTTATGATCAAGCTATTGCACTCAAACCCGATTATTACAAAGCTTGGTATAACCGGGGGGGAACGCTGGGACAATTAGGATTGTTTGAAGAAGCGATCGCCTCTTTTCAGCAAGCGATCGCCATTCATCCTGATAATCCTGAAGTTTGGGCTAGTAAGGGTTGGGCAGAATTAAAGACGGGGCAAATTACCGAAGCCATAGCTAGTTATGACCAATCCCTCCAACTAGAACCCCAAGACGCAGAAAATTGGTATTACCGAGGGATCGCCCTTAGTGTCAACGAACAAAATCAAGCGGCAATCGCCTCTTACAACAACGCCTTAGAAATTCAACCAGACTTCCACGAAGCTTGGATTGACCGGGGTGTAGTGTTATTCAATTTAAAACAGTGGTCAGAAGCGATCGCCTCCTGGGATAAAGCCCTGGCGAGTCAACCGGATTTTTACTTGGCTTGGTATAATCGCGGTATCGCTTTAGACAACTTAATGCGACGAGAAGAAGCGATCGCCTCCTATCAGCAAGCTATAGCCATTAAGCCAGATTTTCACCTAGCTTGGTATAATCAAGCCGTAGCATTATTTCATTTAGAGAGATATTTAGAGGCGATATCTTCCTATGACAACGCCTTAAAAATTAAACTCGACTATTGGGAAGCTTGGATTGGTCGAGGTACATCTGTTGGTCAAATTAATACCGATGATTTAAATTTATTAACTGCGATCGCTTTAACACATCCTGCCTTAAATCAGGGTAGTTATGCGGGTAAAATAGCCAGTTATGAAGAAGGTTTAAAACACATTCGTTCCGACACGCATCCAGAAGGTTGGGGTAGATTACATCTAGCAATTGGTAATAGCTACTACGAACAAGGTAAAAAACAGCAGACATCCCGTAACTATTGGCGCAAAGCTTTAACAGAGTATAATCAGGCATTATTAACTCTCACCAGTCAAGATTTTCCACAATTACATTTAGATGTTTTACAATCTCTCATCAAAACACTTTTAGGACTTAGACAGTCAGCACAAGCACAAGATTTACTGCAACGCGGCACAAATTTATTACAACAATTACTCCGTGAACCAACTCGCTCTGATGACAGTAAAAAACAGCTAGCTCTCAAACTTGCTGGATTGGCACAAATGGTAGTAGATATTACTGTAGAAAATGGTGATTTAGTAGAAGCTTGGGAAATAGCAGAACAAGGTAAAAATTCTTGCTTAAATTTTTTACTATTTGGTGGAAATTCAAATATTGCTCCTCTCAATTATTCCTCCATTCAAACATTACTTAATCCCCAAACAGCAATTATTTACTGGCATATTAGCCCAGCTGCTCTACACACCTTTATTATTAAAGACCAAGCTCCCTCACCAATCTTGGTTTTTACACCCATAAAAGATGTAGAGCCAAACAGTACACCACTTCAGGATTTACCTTTACCAGAAGCAAGCAGACGGCTAATTGCCTTTGAAAATTGGCTAGAAGATTGGCAACGAGACTATCAAGAATATCGCCTACAAGCGCAAGATCAAACCAGCAAAAGTAATCATACTTGGCGGTTGGAAATGGAAGCGCGACTGTGGGAATTAAAAAACATTCTGGAAATTGACACAATTATTCAGGAACTAGAAGATATCACCCAATTAATCTTAGTTCCTCACCGTGATTTGCAACGGTTGCCTATCCATACTCTTTTTCAGATTAACTCAGAAGAACAGCCAAATTTAGAGTCAAACTTTAGCATCACCTATTTACCTAACATCCAAATAGGTTTATCTATACGAACTGCAAATATTTGGGATTTACAAGAGCAAGCATTACTAAGTATTGAATATCCTACAAATAGTAATCATTCTACCTTCAAATTTGCCAACCTGGAATCAGAAATTGTCAGCCAGATGTTTAATGAACCTCACCGTATTCAAGCACAAGCAGCAACTAAAGAGAACGTAGAAAATAATTTATTTGATAGATATTTTAGTAATTACAATGTCTTCCATTTTGCTGGACAGGTAATTAATAATCTTACTGAACCTAGCAAATCAGAAATAGCACTTGCAGGTGAAGATAAAATCACTTTAGCAGAAATCATTCAAGGTAATTTAGAAACATATAATTTAGTCACTCTCTCCGCCTGTGACACCACAATTACTAGTCCCCAAATCATTAATAGTGAGTATGTAAGTTTAGTCAATGGTTTTCTGGCTAAAGGTGTTCCCTCTGTCTTAAGTACACTCTGGACTGTAGAATCATCTGCTAGTGCTTTAGTAATTATAGAATTTTATCGCCGACTAAAATTATTGCGATCGCCAAATCTAGCCTTAAGTGCAGCCACAAAATGGCTAAGAGAATTAACAGCCTGGGAATTAACCCAATGGTATGAAGAATTACTTAATCAATTACATCCAGAAGAGTTAAAAATTAGGTCTTATGTAGCCACCCATCTTTATAGAATTAGTAAAATGGAGCGTGAGAAAAAACTGTACTCTCATCCTTACTATTGGGCAGCTTTTATAATTACAGGTAAACCCATTCAAAGTAATTTATAATTTTTAATTCGTAATTATAGATAATTTGTGAGAGCTAAAAAACCGGATTTATAAAATTTCGCAGTTCTGATAAATCAAATAAGATTGCTATATTGGCATATCAAAAATGTGTTGTTATCAATATGAATATTTCGCTTCATCAGTTGATTAAATGGTTAATTCTAACCTTGTTATTTCCTCTAGTATTTCTCAATGGTTGGTTGGTTTTTCGGTTATTTCAATATTTCCAGCCTCTAGTAACTATTTTTGTATTAGCAGCTTTATTAGCTTTTATTTTAAACTATCCTGTTTCACTGCTCCAGCAAAGAGGAATTAAGCGTAACTATGCTGTAGCCTTAGTCTTTTTTGTAAATTTACTGCTTTTAGTAACTGTTGGGATTATATTACTACCAATAGCACTAGAACAATTTAATGACATAGCAAAACTACTACCACAGTGGATAGATTCTAGTCAGGAAAAGATTAAGAATTTGAATGATTTATTTATTAGTGAAAAGTTACATATTGACTTGGGTGAAATTCTTACAAGAATCACTGATAAAATACCAGATGAATTGGAAAATATTTCCGATAAATTCGTTACCATTGTCATAGATACAATTGATAGTCTTTCTGAAGCATTAGTGACAATAGTTTTAGCTTTTTATTTTTTATTAGATGGGGAAAGAATTGGAGAAAATATATTTAATAAATCACCTTGGGCTTTTGTTAAAAAGCTAAGAGAACCTATTCAGAATAATTTACAAAATTACTTGATTGGACAAGGCACTTTAGCTTTGTTGATAGGAACTTTACAGACACTAATGTTCTTAGTTTTTCAAGTGCAGTTCGGGTTACTTTTTGGTTTGGGAATTGGGATTTTCAGTTTAATTCCCTTTGGTGATGTTGTGAGTTTAATTGTTATTACTTTAATCATCGCATCCCATGATTTTTGGTTAGCGTTGAAGGTTTTAGCGGTGGCTGTAATTATAGACCAAATTATTGACCAAGCGATCGCACCTCGGCTTTTAGGCAGTTTGACTGGTGTTAGACCCGTATGGGTGTTAGTTTCTCTATTGCTAGGAACTTATGTAGCTGGGTTGTTAGGCTTGCTGGTGGCTGTACCTGTTGCGGGTTTAATTAAAGATATTATTGATGACTGGGAATCGTTATCTGGTCAAACGGATGAGGGGATAGGGGATAGGTGACAGGTGACAGGGGGACAGCGTTTATTTACTTAGGAAATTTCACTGAGTTGCAAAATAAGCATAAAAATTATGCAATTTTTGCATTTACCCGGATGCGCTTTCTGCAATCTGATGGCATTCTCTATGGTTAGGAATAGAGTTGATGGCATACATCATCAGTACCCCGGCGTTCGCTGGGGTCTTTTTATTGGGAACGAGGTTTCATTTTTAATTTTTAATTTTTAATTGATTTGTCCCCAGTCCCTCATAAAACGTCTATCAATCCTATCTTTCCACTGCCAGAGGAGTTGATGAGGTGGTAAAGTTAAACAGCCTTTAGTTGCGATCGCACGTCCATCTCCTGTACCAATTAAACTGAGATATTGTTGCTGTGGTCTGTAGGCTTGGAGTGGTTGACCTGTTAACATCCGCCGCAGGTTTTCAAATAATGGCTTTCCTTGTCGCACCGCAAATACTCCCGCTTTGGGTCGGGGATGATTCTTCATTGTCGCAATGTCACCTGCGGCAAATACCTCTGGATGGGTGAGAGATTGTAATGTATCTTTGACTAAAATAAAGCCTTGGTCATCGGTGGCTAGTCCTGTGGTTTTTATCCATTGAGGGGCTGAGGCTTGCGTTACCCAAAATACTTTTTGACATTCTACTTGGAATCCCGATTCACATTTAACTGCAAATGATGCTTCTCTGTGAGGGGATGGTCCAATTTGACATACTGTTTCACCCAGATGTAATTTAACACCACGGCTGATTAAAACTTGCTGCACCTGATATTGTACAGATGGATGACGATGCGGCATCAGATCAGATTGGCGTTGAAATATATGAACTGCTAAATTTTGCAGTGGTTGTTGAGTTTGTTGTAAAATTCGATGCAAATGAGCTTGCATTGATAACGCTAATTCCACACCCCCAGCACCACCACCGACAATAACTATAGTGATTGGTTGTTGAGGATTTTGGGCAACATTTTCTAATAACTGATACCAATTTTCTAATAGTTTTTCTACTGGTTTAGCAGCAATTGCATATTCTGCTGCACCTGATACAGATATTGTGGCGGGAGTGCTGCCAATATCAATAGACAATAAATCAAAATCTACTGCTGGACGGTTAGCACAAATTATTTTGTGGTTGATTAAATCCAGGTCAACTGCTTGATCAAGATATAATTGTGCTTGGGCAAAATCAGCTAATTTTGGTAAGTTAATGTGACATTGGTCACGGCTATAAAAGCCAGCAATATGTCCTGGAAGCATTCCAGAGTAGGGTGTATCTGAAGTTGGAGTCATTAAGGTTAAGCGTACTCCAGTCAAAGGTTTCATGCCAAACATTTTCAGTACAATGGCATGACTATGACCACCACCAATTAATACTAAATCTTGTGCGATCGCCTGTATATTATGCTGCATACTTACTCACAAATATATGATTCTTCTTTTTGAAAATTTTAGTTTAATGACTATATTATTTTAAGTATTATATATTACTCACATTTTTTAGGCTGACGATATCAATTAATACTTTGACAATTAAAAAATATCTAATTTTCAAGGCTAAATCCTGGTCAGTTAGCTGAAAAATATTCCCCTAATCAAGCTTTTATCAACTGCATTATGGCAAATAGAATGTATCAATTATAACAAAAAATCGGGAGTTTCATCAGTTCTTATTTATATACACTGCCCTAGTTAGTGCTATTTGTATTTATGAAATTGTAAATAATAGTTATATTTACTACTACTCAAATTCTAATAATCTATGGAAAATAACAGCACTCTTAAAATCAATAAATATGTTGCTTATGTTTAACGTAATTACTAACTTTTATAATGCAACCACAAAGCAAATAATAAATAGTCATTTTTCTCTAACAAACATCCTCCATAATATACATTCCCATGCAGATAAACCTGAAAAGATTAGTCCTCATGTGGTCAGGCAAAAATGCAACCTATTAATTGAGTATTGGCAACAACAAAAACCTAAAGAACTGGTAGCACAAGTTTCTCAGTTAGAGACGTTAGCTCAAAATTATCCCCAATATTATGGGATGATTATTGAATTTCTGAGTGATTTTGTGCGAAATCACACTCCTTATATCTCTCAAGAAGGAGTTAATAGCAGCCCAAAACTAACAATAGGTGCAGAAATTCAAGCAGTAGTCACTGTAATTGCCAGAATAAACAGGAAAAAAGACTCGGAAAATACACAACTCGATTTAAGTCATACTGATTTGCGATGGGCAAATCTCAAACAGGCGAACTTAGAATGGACAAACTTATATCATGTGAATTTAGCTGGGGCTAACCTGAGTCAAGCAAACCTTTCTGGTGCAATTCTCAGTGCTGCTAACCTTTGTGGCGCAAACCTTTCTGGGGCTAATCTTTCTGGTGCAATTCTTAGTGCGGCTAACTTAAGCCAAGCTAATCTCACAGGGGCTAATTTATCTCAGGCAAATCTTTATCTAGCGAATTTGCATCAAGCCAGTCTTGATGATGTCATATTTAATGGGGCTAATCTCCGAGAAGCCAAATTTGCAAAAACAGATCAGGCTTAAAAAAATAAAAGTTCTATGATTAGTTAAGTAAAGACAATTGATCTGGCAAATAATATAAAATATTCATAACTTGCGACTGTTTGCGTAATCACCGCATCAGTAAATTCTTATGTTACAATAGTAAGACTATCTAAATAGTATATTACTTTCTATAAATTATAAGTAATAATTCTGTGTTGTGAGGAATATTACTAATATGTCTGCTAATCAGACAGACAAACTGTGGCGTTGGTTAATTGCCATAACAGTTACATTTGCCTGCTGTGTAACTCTCATTTTATTAGTGTTTTCAACTCCTGGAGAATTGTCAATTGAGCAACAATTGCAATACAGAAATCAAGGATTAACTACTATTGCGATCGCCTTTTTGGGATTAGGGATGGTAATTAACGCTTACTATACAGCTAAACGTGTAGATGCTATCCATAAAAGTGCGATCGCTAGTGAAAAAAATCTAGAAATTAATCTGCAAAATGCCAAACTATCCCAAGATAGATTAATTTCAGACCGCTTGATGGCAGCCATTGCCCAGTTAGGGCATGATAAAATTGAAACTCGCACCAGTTCCATTTATGTTTTAGAGAGAATTGCTCAGGATTTTCCGCAAGAACATTGGACAATCATGGAAATTCTCACAGCTTTTGTGCGGGAGAATGCTTGTATCAGGGACGCAGAAAATAGAGAGGAAGATTCACCCACATACCTGAGCCAATACAAAAACAATGAGCGTCGGATACAACCAGAAGAATCCCCGAAACTTCGTAGGGATATTCAAGCAGCTTTGACTGTGATTGGTAGACGTAATTCGCAGCAAGACGATGAAAATAGAAAACTAGATTTACGACATACTGATCTTAGACGAGCTGATTTGTTGGGGACTGATTTACAAAGATCAGATTTGCGGGGTTCAGATTTACGGGGGGCTGATTTACGTAGTTGTTACCTCAGTGAAGCCAACCTAGAGAACGTTAAATTAGCTAGCTGTGTTCTTTATGAAGCCAACTTGTCGAAAGCCAATCTCCAAGGAGCAAATCTACAAGGAGCAAATCTGAATCGGGCTGATTTGTATGGCGCAAATCTGCGGGGGGCTAACCTTGTAGGGGCGAGTTTACGTGCGGCTAACTTGCAGGGGGCTAATCTTTATAAAGCCAACTTACAACAAGCAAGTTTAAAAGTGGCTAACCTAACTGGGGCGAAGCTATTTCTGGCTAACCTGCAAGGGGCTAAATTGGGTAAAGCCAACTTGTATCTTTGTGGTTTAATTGGGGCTAACCTGAATGGGGCGAATCTTAATGGTGCTAACCTGTGTGGGGCGAACTTGAATGCGGCCAAATTAGAAAACACAGAAATTTTATTTGCTGACTTCACAGAAGCTAGTTTGACGGAAACAGATTTACATAAAGCCAACCTGATGGGCGCAAATCTGCAAAGAGCAAACCTTTATCAAACGAACCTGACTTATGCCAACTTAGTCGGAGCAAACTTAGCTGATGCTGACTTCTATGATGTGAAGCTAGAAGGAGCAATTTTGACAGGAGCGAAAAATCTAGCATCTCAACAGATTCGTATGGCAATTGGCGATCGCACAACGCGGTTACCAGATAACATCGAAGTACCTATACATTGGCCAAAGTCTAGTTAAAATGAGGAACTATGTTCTTCATCCCAACATTTGTTATCAAGCCACTGTCTCCCAGTATCTTCACAGTCAACTTTACTGTTAATCCAGGGAATTGAAGCAGGGTAGGTAGATTTATTTACAGGGTTTACAGGGAATAACAAAGATTTACCGAGCATAATACTAGCGGTTAAAAGAGCCGCCGCACAGGTTGTATAGACGAAAATTGTAGTAAAAACTTCCCAATAAATTTTACTTTTGTCCGGTTGTAAGCTATCTTTCATACTATTACTTACTCAAATTTTTAACAGTGATTTATGACAGTAATAAAATGGGAATCAATAAAGTAATATTCACTATCTCAAAGCTATTATTGGTAAAAAAGTTGATATTTTCTGTAATTTGAGAACTATATAATTACTGAACGGATGAAATCTAGTTTTGATATCAACTATTATCAGTTAAATTTATAGATAGGTTACTACCAAGAGCTTTAACTTAAGATTTTTACACTAAAAACAATATAAATAATTGTTGCTAATTATTGAGTTTTAAGTCCAATGAAAAATGGATAGAGAAGGTTATTACCTTACTATAGATAACTTTAGTATTTCTACTGAATAGAATTATTATTTTTTATGTCAAGAAAATATTAAGTCCAGGTAATTTTGGGACTGGAAAATTTACGTAGATTGAGGATGAGGTCAATTGAGTAGGACAAATATCAGTCGCGTAGTAGGCGATCACCTTTGTCGTATAGACTATTAGTGGCGCAGTGAGTTAGATTAGTGCTAATTTCAACCCTCTTATAAGTAATTGTGCTGTTAGTCCATCTCACTTCATTAAATAATCGTAATTCAGTGTTGCGTTCTGGGATCAAGCCGCAATTTTATCGACAGGAATATCCCAAAGGTGTATTTGCCATGCCGGTGATTCCCGATTACTACGTTTCTCATCAGTGGTTGCGCGAACTCAAACGTTCTGGCCAACGGAATATCTGTGGAGTTTATTTTCGGATTCCTGATGAACAGGATGTCTACGTTGGACATTACTACAATCGGACTCACTTACACACAACTATTTCAGAAGCAGCCGCCATCATTATGCAGGCTGATAATCCACAAGGTTACGAAGTGTTTATTCCCCGCAAAATAGCAGCCAATGAGATTCAACGCGTTAAAGCTTTACCGCAAGTTTTAGGTTGGCGATACTATCCAGAGGCGCATGGACATAAACCCTGTGGATGTCCAGCCTGTTTACTCAGAGGGGAAATTAAATCACAGAAAATTCGCCAAGCTTGGAACGCAGACGAAAAGTAGAAACGTAGCATTGTTATGTCTCTACTTCCAATCGCCTGGTGCTTGAATATAGATTATTTAGTACATACAATGTAATTACTTGTGTTAATAGTTAGACATCAGTATGGGTAAAGCTATCAGAACGCGGATCGTTAAAATCGGTAACTCTCAAGGTATCCGTATTCCTAAACCTCTATTAGAACATAGTGGGATTAGTGAAGAGGTAGATATAGAGGTGCAAGATAATTGTTTAATTGTGCGTGCAGCTTCTCGGAATCGTTCTGGTTGGGAGGAAGCATTTGCAAAAATGGCAGAACAACACGATGATGTTTTGCTAGATGAGGTAAGAGCTACAGAGTGGGATAATCTGGAGTGGGAATGGTAGCTAAACGGTTTGATGTGTTTTTAGTTAACCTTGACCCCACTGTTGGTAGTGAGATTCAGAAGACAAGACCGTGTGTAGTGATTTCACCTGATGAAATGAATCAATATATTGCCACAGTGATTGTTGCTCCAATGACTACGAAAGGTCAACTTTACCCTACTCGTGTTCTTTGCCAGTTTCAGGGTAAAGATGGACAAATTGTTTTAGACCAAATTCGCACGGTTGATAAAACTCGATTAGTTAAATATTTAGGTCAGATTAGTCCTGATGAACAAAAAACAGTTTTAGATACTTTAGCGGAAATGTTTGCAGAGTAATTAGGAATTACGAATTATTTCACCTTTGGGAACACCAAAAAATAAATTATCCGCAATTGATGGTTGGGTAGGGTGCGTCAGTATGAATAATTTCTGAGTATAGTTAGGTTCTATCGCACTGACGCACCCTACAGTTTGGATATTTTTTTATCTGGAAGTCCCTTTTCAAATATCATTAAATGTTGCTGGGGTAGCAGGTTTTTGGTTTCTCTCCACACTAACCCAACAGCTTGCATTTCTTTGCAGACTTGCTTTTGTGTCATCTTGTGCAGCCGCTTAATCATAATAAAGGGATTTTCACCCCGGTACTCTGCCAGCACCACCTTACCACCTGGTTTTAAAGCTTTGACAATTCCCTGCATGACTTCTTGGGGATACTCAAACTCATGGTAAGCATCCACCATCAATGCGACATCTACGCTATTGGGTGGTAAGTTGGCATCAGTGGGGGTTGCTAACACAGTCTCAACATTACTGATATTTTTCTCTTCCTGGAAAAACTCGATAATCTCTAACATTTCTGGCTGGATATCTACCGCCAACACTTTACCTTCAGTCAAGATAGGTGCAATGCGAAAACTTAAGTAACCTGTCCCAGCACCAATATCAGCAACTACATTATCAGGCTTTAAATCCAGCGCATTAATAATTTTACTTGGCTGTTCCTCCGCTTCCCGCCTGGGTCTTTCTAACCAACCTGCGCCTGTGTGATTCATGAACTTGGCAATTTCTCTACCCAGATAATATTTACCAATACCATCAGGACTTTGCGATCGCTGTTCATAAATAGTCACAGTATTTGCAGCTACAACATGAGTATCTAGCAGCAAACACCCGCAAATCATCCCCATAATTACCAGCAAACGCAAAACTTGATTGATCATTGGTGTGCCTAATTAAATCACAAACTGTTCCAACTCGCGCTGAAACCACTCTTGCCCAACTCGTTCTGCCACCAAAGGCCTAACAATAAACTTAGGTGGATTTCCCTCTTTCACATCAATCCGCACGCAGGAGTATGATAGCCGCTTTTCTAGACCCTGGCCATGACGACCAACATAAAGTAATGAGTCGGCAACTTTCCGTAGGGTACTACCAGACGTATGATGAAAAATTTCTGACAACTCAGTCCCCTCTCGACGCTGACGACGGGGACGATGACCGCTACCACCAGAGATAAGACAGTTGAGGTGAGAATCAGCGTGTCCAGTGTCTACGGTACGGAGATATTCTAAACAGTGGGCGTGACCATTGAAAATTAAATCTACTAGGGGACGGTCTGTTACTAGAGAACCAAGAGTTTTTGCCACTTGATTCAACACCTCACGTAGACGGTGACGCACCGCCAAAGTTTGGGCTTGATGCCATTTGCTGGCTTCGGTGACGTAGGGGGGATGGTGGAAAAAGATGATTCTTCCCCGGACTTCGGAATTGTGCCAAGACTCGATTAGTCTGCTGCGTAACCAGTCTAATTGTTCCCAGTCAGTCGGAGGGCTATCGTGAGAGGCAAGTTGTTTTTCAATATCAATTTTGATTTCGTTGATTTGGTCTAACTTCGCGCTGAAGTCATCAAGTTGTTCTGCGTCGCTGGGGTTATCGGGGTTGAGTTTGTCGCATTGTACTAAGATTTGTTCTTCTTCTCTATTTATTTCTTGGCGACGCTGTTGTAATTCCCGGCGGTACATATCTCCGGCTTTGGTGCTAGGGAGGGGAGAGGGTGTATTAAAGGTATTAGAATCAAGGGCAAAAAAATCTATCCCACCGTAACGGAAACTGTAATAACGGTTGGGAACACGGGTAAACTCTCCCGGTACGTAACGTAGACAGCGACCTGTGTCAGTTTTCGCGGTGTAGTGATTGTCTAAATGACGGTGTAATTCTTCTGAGGATGCGGCTGTAAGATAATCAAGAAAAGCCTTAGCATAGGCATCACCTTGATTAGAACCGTGCCAACCAATCTCAAAATCTTTGTAACGCAGCATTCGCCGCAGTCGTAAGGTGCTACCTGTGATTAAGCGGTACAAAAAAGGGACATCATAGTAATCGTGATTGCCCAGTACAGGCAAAAACGGTAAATTAAATGTCATGCGATCGTAAGCAATATTTTGGGGTTGCTCACCACCTACAAGAAATTCCCGGTATGGTTCGATAAAATTAGCTGGATAATATTCATGAGAACCCACAACATAAATGACATCGCCGGTGTGGAGTACAAAACGACAGTCGTCTTTGTGGGGAAGCATGAGTTCAGCGACTAATCTTTGGGGATGATTTCCGTAATGGGATTTTGTACCACTATCACCGATGACTAAAAAAGAAAATTCCGGGTTGTCGTCCCGGCCATCGTCTATCACCATGCTGGTTTGGTCAATTCCCCTTTGCTGGATGCTGGGATGTTTCCACCGCACTCGTTCTTTCATCTTTTGAATTTTGACTGGGATGGATGGTTCGGAAATCAATCTCATTGGTGATTATCTCCCAAGGGTATGTATAAAGGTGTAAGACTGTTGACTGTTGACTGTAAATATAGTTACTGTTGCGATCGCAAACGCTTCAGCGTTGATCAATGTTCATATTGTTTTTGTTAGGCTTTAAGCTTGAACATTTAGGCTTTGAGCTTCAAT